>JAOUMY010000011.1 GCA_029881255.1 Gammaproteobacteria bacterium
ATCATCAAAATGGACAATGCCAATTAGAAATTGGAAATCGGCGCTGAATCGGTTTACGATTGAGTTCGAAGATCGGTTGATCAACTATGTTTAACAACTGCAGTTACACAGAATGGTTTACAGTCTCGTCAGATCAGCAGCTCCATGAGCCATTTAGATGCCTCTGCGCAAAAAACCGCGTCTTCATCCGAAAAACTAAACACGCTTTCTAGTGAATTGCTTGTCTATGCTCGACAACTAAAACAATCTCTGGAATATTTTAGACAAACAGGAACTGATGAGTAGGATAATTACTAATTTCTTATGCGAACGGTTAATCTTGGACGCATTGCAAGAATATACGCCGTCCTTGGAGCACATCTATTCGAAGCTAATCGTAACGTCAGTTTTTCCAAGAATGAGTGTGCCGTCCAGCGAGGTATTGGCGAATTGACTGCCTTTATTAGTTTCTACAGATAAGGCCTGTGAGTGACCAGTCTTAAAAGTAGTCGCCCCGTCTTCTGCATTAAAAATAAACTTCGCCGTGTCAGCAACAATTACCGCACCGATCACAGCACGAGCCGTCGCGGCCTGAGCGCTTCCCATAACGGCAACTAAAACAACCAAAAATACTACAATACGCACAGTGGATTTCCTCATTCTTTGTTCTTTTAGCGTCCTATAAAAACTAATCCACGTTAAGAAAGGTTTCATGCGAGTAACGAAGTGTTTCTTACATAAGAGAAACCGAATTAACGACTGGTAGATTTTTCTTCTAGTGAGGAAATGATAAGTGATAACAACGCATTTTCAAAGTCATACTTCTTCTGTTGGAAAATTTATGTTGCCACTGCTTTTTTCAGCGATAAATACATTCTCATCCGAATTTCCTCATTATTTCCCTTAATATTTCAGCTAAATAAATGACTTCAACGTTATATGTTACATTGCGTTACAAAGCAATTCTTTCTAATACTCGGTGATTATTCATTTACTATTGGAAGCTCAACCGTAAATCGCGTGTATTGCTCACCGTCACTTTCCAGTGAAATCGTACCTCCATGAAGCTCGATAATATTTTTCGCAATATTTAGGCCCAAACCATATCCGGGAATCGCATGATTGCGCGATGGATCAAGACGTGTAAAGGCGTTAAATATTCTCGACTGATCTGCGACCTTTATCCCTTGACCATAATCTATTATATCTATACATACGATTTTCGAATCACCGTGCAACTTGATCTCTACATGTCTTGTCTGGTGCATGGAGTATTTCAAGGCATTTTCAATTACATTTTGCAATGCCGTACGAATGCGCTTGATATCAGCATCTATGTAAATAGGTTCTTGCGGCAAAGACAATTCTATCCCTGGGATTACATTACCATTGCGTCGAACAATAGACTCTAGCAAATCCCCAAGATCGAACTTAGAAAAGTACAATTCAATTCTTCCGCTTTGCAACCGTGACGACAACAATATATCTTCGATCAACTCATTTAAGATCCTGACTTCTTCATTGATGGAGTCCTTTAAACGTTGATCATCTAACATTTCACTCGCTAGCTTGATACGCGTAAGTGGTGAACGTAATTCATGGCTAATGTCTCTCAGTAGCTGTGTTTTAGCAGAAAACAAGGCATTCAGTTCACGCGTCATGTCATTAAAAGAGTGTGTCAGCCGCCCAAGTTCATCGCTGGAGGTAGGCGTGATTTCATACCCCAAATTTCCCGCGGCGGCATTCGCGAAACCTTGATTCAACGCCTTAATAGGACGAAACAAACGACGCACCAGTAGATAACTAAACGCGATAACAATGCTGATAACACTGCTGACTACAATTAGCACCAAGAGACTATTTCCGGCCAATCGACGATGGTTAACAATAAATATATAGGTATGATGACCGACCACCATTTTTGCCCCACTAGATCCGCGATAATGAGCTATAGCAAGAGGCTGACTTTTGATGTCATGAAAGTCATAATTGGATACATCGGTGTTACCCGAATTCTTGCTTTTGTATTGGGCTTCTTTGGAATAGACGAATACTTTTAATCCTGTCTTCTCTGCCACTTGATCAATATTTTCCTGTTGAGGAGGATTGCCTATATCACTAATCAAGTAGCCGATATATTGATTCACATTTGCCATCAACTGAACATGAAACTGGGACTCTTCTTCAGCGGCCCACCGCAGCCCCATCGCCAAGAGAACGATAAGCAGTATTCCGGTTAGAACAAAAATTGCCAGCAGTTTTACAAATAGAGATTGACGAATACGTGAGAACATTATTGAATCTCAGCGATAAATTGATAGCCACGACCAAACACAGTTTTGATAAAGCGCGGTTGCTTCGGTGGGTCTCCGAGCTTTGCACGCAATCGACTGACGGTGACATCAATACTACGATTAAATGCATCCCAATCGAGGCCTCTGCTAGCCTCGAAAAGATCGTCACGACTCACAACAGCTCCCGGGCGCGTCACTAAAATACGTAACATGTCAAACTCCGCGCTGGTAAGTACGACGTCGATACCATCGACCTTGACTTGTCCTTTTTCCAGACTTATCTCTATATTTTCAAATTCTAAACTTGAGTCAGTAGAATGATTTTTCCCGCTACGTTTGATAATACTGTTGATCCGCGCAAGCAATTCCCGTGGTTCGAAGGGTTTGGGAAGATAGTCGTCGGCACCTAGCTCCAGACCAACAATTCGATCAGTAGTGTCTCCACGTGCGGTCAACATGATTACAGGTATTTGTTTTTGGCGACGTATGCGACGTAGAGTTTCAAAACCGTCAATCTCAGGTAACATTACATCAAGAATAATCAAGTCGAATACCTGTTGCGATATAAGCTCCAGCCCCTGAATAGGATTCACCGATCTTACAAGCTTGAAGTTAAACCGGGAGAGATACTCCTCAAGCAACTCTCCCAGTTTAACGTCGTCATCGATTAGTAATAATTGCTTAGTCATGGAACGCGTCAGAAAATAATTGAGACTTAGTCCTCATCGTGATGGTATTTCATGAACTTTTCCAGCTTTTTCGCCAGTTTCCTCTTTTGCTCCTCATTCAGCGAAGCATGAAAAACACTAAGCTTGGAAAAAAACTCTGGCGCAGCTGCTGCCATAGACTGCTGATGATCATCAAAAATATCCTGAAACGCTTGAGGCTCAATCTGCTCCTGAGTCACTAGGCCTAAAAGCGTATCCATGTGTTGTTTACGTGTAGATTTTCGTTCTTTATGATGTTTTACAAATACGTCAGTTACATCCTTGAGCTTTGCTTGTTGATCCGCACCCAAATCAAGTTTGCGTGTAATCTTCTTATTTAACCATTCAGCCTTTTCTTCCGGGTCATGTCGATGATGTCCGCAGGCAGACAGAATCAAAATCAAGGCCCCTGTGATAAAGGTTAAGGCGGAAAAACCAAATATCTTCTTCATGTCAAATCTCCAATAGTTCAAATAACAGTATCAATACTGCCATGTTGACCCCTGGGAGTCTTTTCTGATTCCTTAAATGTTGTTACAACTTGTAACAGGTGCCCACCCAATTTCCCTCGTGACGATTTAGACACAGACTTTAATTCCTAAACTATCGAATACCCGCCGGTCTTAAATCATCTGATAAAGACTGAGCATACACCTTATCCTTAAACGGTTGTCGTCTAAGCCAGATGTCTAGGTAGAATTCAGGGTGCAGACTAAACAACTCTTCAACTTGAAATTCTGCCTCTCCTATATTACCCATACGTTGCAGCACTATAATCTTGAACACATTTGCCTGTAAACGCGATGGGTTAATTAACGAGGACTGATGCGTGAACCACGGCGTCCGAGCATAGCTTGGCCTCTTAAAAAAACAATCGTAGGCATCAAAAGACTGGGTATAGCATCGCTGCTCACGGCGAGAACGAAAATCTTAGCGCAAAAAAAAGCCCGCCATTCGGCGGGCTTTTGACATCAATTTCAAGTAAAACTACTTGTAGAAACCAATCATGGTTTCCAGTGACTTAGCATTGATTTTAGAAGCATGACCAGCACATCCAAAGGCTTCGTAGCGAGCCTTACAGATTTGCATCATCGCTTTTGTCGATTCCTTCAGGAATTTACGCGGGTCGAAATTGGATTTGTTTTCAGCCAGGTGCTTACGTATTGCGCCCGTAGAAGCCATACGCAAGTCTGTATCGATATTTACCTTACGAACGCCAGACTTAATACCTTCAACGATTTCTTCGACCGGTACGCCGTAAGTTGTACCCATGTCACCACCGTAGTTGTTGATGATTTCCAACCAGTCCTGAGGCACTGAAGAAGAACCATGCATAACCAGGTGAGTGTTAGGAATCACTGCGTGAATTTCTTTGATACGGTCGATACGCAGAACCTTACCTGTAGGTGGCTTGGTGAATTTGTATGCGCCGTGAGAAGTACCGATGGCGATAGCTAGCGCGTCAACTCCAGTCTTCTCTACGAAATCTTTGGCTTCTTGAGGGTCAGTTAACAACTGAGAATGATCCAGAACGCCTTCAGCGCCATGTCCATCTTCTTCACCCATCATGCCGGTTTCAAGCGAACCCAAGCAACCCAGTTCACCTTCAACCGAAACACCACCTGCATGTGCCATTTCACAAACTTTCTTGGTGACTTCTACGTTGTACTCGTAAGAAGACGGTGTCTTCATGTCAGGCATGAGTGAGCCATCCATCATTACTGATGAGAAGCCAGACTGGATCGAGCGCAAGCATACCGCTGGCTCAGAGCCGTGATCCTGGTGCATAACGATAGGAATGTGTGGATACATTTCGATCGCAGCAGAGATCAGGTGACGCAGGAAAGGCTCGCCCGCGTATGAACGCGCGCCAGCAGAACCCTGCATGATGACAGGTGAGTCAACTGCGTCAGCAGCCTGCATAATTGCATGAACCTGTTCCATATTATTTACGTTGAATGCTGGCAAACCGAAGCTGTTTTCAGCCGCGTAGTCCAACAATTGACGCATTGAGATAAGTGCCATTTCAGTCTCCTGTATATTACCTAATTACTAAAAATTTCTTCCAAACTAGTCTGCATCGGCAGGGGCCAGATCACCAACTCGTACAACCTTCAGTGCATTTGTGCCACCGTGCACACCCATAAAATCACCCTTGGTGATGACGACAAGATCGCCATCACGTACCGCGCCTCTTTGCACAAGTTCGTCAATAGCGCGCTTATTTACCGTCGCGTGATCCTTGGTTTTGGTATCAAACGCAATCGGATAAACACCTCGATACAAGGTTACCTTGCGACGTGTTTTTTCATGCCGGGTCAGGGCATAAATCGGACGATCCGAGCTGATACGTGACATCCACAATGCTGTCGCACCAGATTCGGTCAAAGAGGCAAGTGCTTTCACACCCAAGTGGTTAGCGGTGTACATCGCAGCCATTGCGATTGCTTCATCGATGCGTGAAAACTGTTCATCTATTCGGTGATCGGAAACACGCGCGAGATGTTGTTTTTCCGCTTCACGACATACACGATCCATAGCAGCGATCGCTTTATCGGGATACTTTCCTGTCGCTGTTTCCGCAGACAACATTACGGCATCTGTTCCATCAAGCACGGCATTAGCAACATCGAAAACCTCCGCACGGGTTGGAATCGGGTTATATATCATTGATTCCATCATTTGCGTGGCGGTGATTACGATGCGATTCAATTCACGCGCGCGGGAAATCAGCTGCTTTTGTACAGCTGGCAGTTCCGCGTCGCCGATCTCTACACCAAGATCTCCACGCGCAACCATCACTGCATCAGAGGCAAGAATAATTTCATCTAACACATGTAGCGCTTCCGCTCGTTCAACCTTGGCGATCAAACCAGCATCGCCACCAGCATCTAGCATTAACTGACGTGCTTCATGCATATCCGCCGCTGAACGTGGAAAAGAAACCGCTATATAATCCGCCTGAAGCTTTGCCGCAGTCTTGATGTCTTTGCGATCTTTTTCGGTCAAGGCCGGCGCCGACAACCCACCACCTTGTAAATTAATACCTTTTCGATCAGACAAAGTGCCACCGTGCACCACACGACACTGAACGGCGGTATCAACAACTTCTTCCACCCACAATACTATGCGGCCATCGTCCAGCAACAACGTGTCACCACGTTTTACGTCGTTAGGTAATGCCTTGTAAGCAATACCAACGCGCTCCTCGTTACCCGCGTCAGAACCTAGCTCACCGTCGAGGATGAAAATACTGCCTTCAACAAGTTCAATCTTTCCATTTTTAAAGCGTTCAATTCGAATCTTCGGTCCCTGAAGATCGACAAGCACGCCAATTTCACGACCATGCGCTCGCGCACGATCTCGTACCATATCCACCCGGGCCGTGTGTTCTTCCACACTACCATGAGAAAAATTGATACGCACAACATCAAGACCCGCCTCAATCAGCTTGTCCAAAACCTTTGGATCATCTGTTGCCGGCCCCAGGGTTGCCAATATCTTTGTACGTCTGAGCATAAACTCTCTTAGAAAAAGTTGGCCCATGATCTACATGGGCCGTGAATCCAGTTAACCGTTGGCGCGTTGCTCCAAAATTTCAACTGCTGGCAATTTCTTGCCTTCAAGAAACTCTAAAAAGGCGCCACCGCCCGTGGAGATATAGGAAACCTTGTCAGCAATCTTGTACTTGTCGACCGCTGCCAATGTGTCACCGCCACCCGCAATGGAAAACGCAGAAGATTCCGCAATCGCCATAGAAAGCGCTTTCGTTCCTTCACCAAACTGATCAAATTCAAAAACACCTACAGGACCATTCCACACGATCGTGCCTGCGTTTTTCAGAATCTCTGCCAGTTGCTTGGAAGTTTCCGGACCTACATCAAAAATCATATCGTCGTCAGTAACATCTGCGACATTCTTAAGTTCTGCTGGCGCAGACTCTGAGAATTCCTTGCCGCACACAACATCAACAGGAACAGGAATAGAACCACCGCGTGACTTAGCGTCGTTAGACAGCTTGGTTGCCGTTTCGATCAGATCAGCTTCATAAAGAGATTTACCAACATTATTTCCGGCCGCCGCGATAAAGGTATTGGCAATACCACCACCGACAATAAGCTGATCAACTATTTTTGACAATGACTCAAGAACCGTAAGCTTAGTCGAAACCTTGGAACCGCCAACTATGGCAACCATGGGACGGGCTGGATTGTTCAGCGCCTTACCAAGTGCATCTAATTCGGCCGCAAGCAAAGGACCTGCACACGCAGTCGTTGCATACTTAGCAACACCGTGTGTAGATGCTTGTGCACGGTGAGCTGTACCAAATGCATCCATCACGTACACATCACAAAGTGACGCATATTTTTTAGACAAATCGTCGGCGTTTTTCTTCTCGCCAGCGTTGAAACGAACATTCTCGAGAATAACTACGTCACCATTGGCTAGATCAGGCTCACCTGTTAAATAATTTTTCACCAATTTAACTTCTTTGCCCAACAGATCAGAAAGATAGGTTGCAACCGGTTGTAAAGAGAATTCGTCAGCAGGCTCTCCTTCCGTAGGACGTCCCAGGTGAGACATCAACATTACCTTGGCACCAGCTTCCATCGCGTGCTTGATAGTTGGCAGAGACGCCTTAATTCTAGCGTCAGAAGTAACCTTGCCATTTTTTATGGGGACATTCAGATCTTCACGAATCAGTACTCGCTTTCCCGCAAGATCCAGATCAGTCATTTTAATAACAGACATGTATGACTCCTAGTTTGAAAGTTAAAAATTATTTGGCAAGTGCCCACACTTGACGAATAACTCTTCTCTTAAAGTATTGGACGGATTGTCGAAAACAATCCGTCTACACATACAGCAATTTTAGAGAGATTTTGTTCGAGGGGTAGGCACACGTTGATTTTCAAAGCGGAGTTTACAATTAGTAAATGAGCATTTGAAAATCGACGCGCAACACCCCCCTCGGGCAAAAGATCCTGAAATTTTAATTGGCGGCAACGTGGCGGACAAACCGCATCATATTACAGGTATAACCATACTCATTGTCATACCAGGCAACCAACTTAACGAAAGTACCATCGAGAGCGATACCCGCTTCTGCGTCGAAAATTGAAGAATAGCCAACGCCACGGAAATCAGTAGAAACAACTTTCTCATCGGTATATGCCAATGTTTCGCTGATCGCACCAGACTCAGAAGCTGCTTTCATTGCCTTACAAATGTCATCGTAAGAAGCTTCTTTTTCCAACTCGACAGTCAGGTCGACAACAGATACGTCAGAAGTAGGCACACGGAAGGCCATACCAGTCAGCTTGCCATTCAAATCAGGAAGTACTTTGCCAACGGCTTTGGCTGCACCAGTGGAAGAAGGAATGATGTTTTCCAAAATTCCACGGCCACCACGCCAGTCTTTCGCAGAAGGACCGTCAACAGTCTTCTGAGTAGCAGTCGCTGCGTGAACAGTAGACATCAAACCGCGCTTGATACCAAAGTTTTCGTGGATAACCTTAGCCATAGGCGCCAAACAGTTTGTAGTACAAGAAGCCGCAGAAACAATCTTCTGGCCTTTATATTTTTCATGGTTTACGCCATAAACGAACATTGGCGTGTTGTCTTTGGAAGGAGCAGATTGAACGACTTTCTTTGCACCAGCATCAATGTGCTTTTGGCAAGTTTCTTCGGTCAGGAAGAAACCTGTACATTCCAGAACAACATCAACTTCCACGTCGCCCCAAGCCAGGTTCGAAGGATCGCGTTCAGCGGTCAGACGAATCTTCTTTCCGTTAACAATCAGGCTGCCATTATCAGTAGAAACGTCACCATTGAAACGACCGTGAACAGAGTCAAATTTCAGCATGTATGCCAAGTAGTCTGCGTCTAACAAATCATTGATCGCAACAACTTCCATATCAGGAAAGTCTTTAGCGATAGCACGGAAAGCCATACGACCGATGCGGCCGAAACCATTAATACCGACTTTAATAGCCATTTTCTTTCTCCAAAAGTTTATAAAAAAATCTTTTTACTTTTTTCAACGAAAACATCTCTCACCCAAAGTATTCGCTGACTCGATTCACCAGCGCATTCAGGAATCCATTTCCAGGTTTAGGTGTATGTTCGCTGAGCTATGCCTTACATGACTTCTTCAATCGTTTTCACAACGTTTTCAACGGTGAATCCGAAGTGTTTGAAGAGTACTTTATCAGGTGCTGATTCACCGAAGCTTGTCATACCAACAACTTTACCGCTCAGGCCAACGTATCGATACCATCCTTGCGTGACACCGGCTTCGACCGCTACCCGCGCAGTTACGCCGGAAGGTAAAACAGCCTCTTTATAGGCAGCGTCCTGTGACTCAAACACTTCTACAGAAGGGATGGAAACCACACGGATATTCTTGCCTTTGCTAGTCAATTCAGCCGCAGCCTGGATAGCAAGATCGACTTCAGAACCGGTAGCAATCACGATTGCATCCGGGGAACCTGCGCAATCCTTCAGGATGTAACCACCACGCGCGATATTGGCAATTTGAGCCGCATCGCGGTTTTGGTGAGCGAGTCCCTGACGGCTAAAAATCAGACAGCTTGGGCCGGTGTTCTTTTCAATCGCAGTTTTCCAGGCAACCGCTGTTTCAACCGCATCACATGGACGCCAAACACTCATGTTCGGGATCATTCGTAATGTCGCTGTTTGCTCGACAGGCTGGTGAGTCGGGCCATCTTCGCCCAGACCGATGGAGTCGTGGGTATAGACAAAGATCGAACGCTGTTTCATCAATGCCGCCATGCGCAATGCATTACGAGCATACTCAGAAAACATCAGGAAGGTGCCGCCAAAAGGAATGAATCCACCATGCAAGGCGATACCATTCATGATGGCTGACATACCGAATTCACGCACACCGTAGGAAATGTAGTTGCCATCGGCGACGGTATTGTTAATAACCTTGCAATCCGGCCACGACGTCAGATTCGAAGGTGTCAGGTCAGCCGACCCCCCGAGGAACTCCGGCAATGCAGCAGCATAAGCAGTGATTGATCTCTGCGATGCTAGACGAGTAGCAGGGCTCTCGGCCTTGGTGTTAACCGCGTTGACATAATCTTCGGCAACCTGTGCCCAGTTTGCAGGTAGCTCGCCATTCATACGGCGGACAAATTCTGCCGCCAATTCAGGATATGCAGCCTTGTATGCACCAAACTTAGCGTTCCAGTCGGATTCGGACTTAGCGCCCTTTTCCTTTGCATCCCAACCCGCATAGACTTCAGATGGAATTTCAAAAGGTGCATGACTCCAACCCAGGTTGTCACGAGTCGCCGCTATTTCATCATCGCCCAGTGGTGCGCCGTGGCAATCATGACTGCCACACTTGTTCGGTGCGCCATAACCAATAACGGTTTTGGTACAGACCAGTGTCGGCTTGTTGTTTACAGACTTGGCTTCGTGGATAGCCTTGTTGATCGCATCGGCATTATGGCCATCGACGTCACGAATGACATGCCAGCCATAGGCTTCAAAACGCTTGGGGGTATCATCGGCGAACCAGCTTTCAACGTGCCCATCGATTGAGATGCCGTTGTCATCCCAGAAGGCAATCAGCTTGCCCAGACCCAATGTTCCAGCTAACGAGCATGCCTCGTGGGATATGCCTTCCATCATACAGCCGTCACCCAGGAACACATAAGTGTGGTGATCAACGATGTGGTGACCGTCGCGATTGAACTGGCCTGCAAGCGTACGCTCAGCTAATGCCATACCTACGCCATTGGTAATACCTTGTCCCAACGGGCCGGTAGTAGTTTCAACACCAGGCGTATAGCCATACTCTGGATGTCCAGGCGTTTTGGAATGTAGCTGACGGAAATTCTTCAGCTCATCCATAGGCAAGTCGTAGCCTGACAGGTGCAGCAAAGAATAAATCAGCATGGAACCGTGACCGTTGGAAAGCACGAAACGATCGCGATCCGCCCACTTGGGGTTAGCCGGGTTGTGTTTCAGATGGTCGTTCCACAGAACTTCCGCAATATCGGCCATCCCCATAGGTGCCCCAGGGTGTCCGGACTTGGCCTTTTGCACAGCATCCATACTAAGAGCACGGACCGCATTGGCGAGGTCTCTACGTGTTGGCATGAATCATTTCCTCTCTATAAAGGTTTTAAAACAGAAATCGTTACGTACTTCTTCTAGTGAGCGATATCGGTCGCGATATTGGTTGCTAAGTTTACAGCTGAGAATGGAGGTATCTCGTAGATACCTGCGCCCTGTGGGCGTGCGCTAGCGACCTTCCCTCTTCGGAAAAAGGCCGTATTTTCTCTTAGTTACCGTTCTCGGGCAATAGGCAAATCACGACACACCAATTCACTCTCTAATAATTCTTTTATAATCAATATATTAAATTATTCTTCCTTCCACTTAATAGAACATCCCATGCTTGGGATTTGCTCTTCCGGCCCCTGTCCAGTTTCCGCAACCTGCTTCATCGCCAGAAATAAGTCGCGACGAGCATCCACCGGCGCCGTTTCCTTCCGGCTAGCGTCCAGCCTACCGCGATATTGCAACTCACCACTACTGTTATACCCAAAAAAATCAGGGGTGCAAACTGCCCCGTAGTCCTTAGCCACCGTTTGACTCTCGTCCATCAGATAAGGAAATGGAAAATCAAATTCCTGTGCGATCTTCTGCATATTCTCAAACGAATCCTCTTCCCTGAGTGACGGATCATTCGACATGATCGCCACGGAATTGACACCGAATTTTTCCTTTAGCTCACGAGTATCACGCACCAGTCGTTCACGTATCGCCTTCACGTACGGGCAATGGTTACAGATAAACATTACCAATAGTCCGTTCTTACCCATGCAATCCTGAACGGTGTATGTCTTACCATCAACTCCAGGCAAACTAAAATCGATGATAGGCTTTCCGAATTCACATACAGGCGTTTCAAGGCTGACCATTCACATACACTCCAAGGCTAAAATATCGAAAAATTGGGCCGCCTAGTGTACACTTGCGCGTCAAATATCCAAAGCCCATGATTTTTAGCAGAAAAGGAAGGGAAATGAATAGAGATTTCGTCTTTACCTCGGAATCAGTATCTGAAGGCCACCCTGATAAGGTTGCAGATCAGATTTCCGATGGCGTACTGGATGCCATTCTGGCACAAGATCCTCGTGCACGCGTCGCGTGTGAAACACTGGTCAATACCGGTATGGTGATATTGTCAGGTGAAATCACCACTTCCGCATGGGTCGACATGCAGGACATCGTACGTAAAACGGTAAAGGAAATCGGCTATAACTCTTCCGAAATGGGTTTCGATTATGCGTCTTGCGCGGTCATTACTTCGATTGACAAACAGTCAGCGGATATTGCCATGGGTGTGGACGAATTTGACAACCACGAACAAGGCGCCGGCGACCAGGGATTGATGTTTGGTTATGCCTCAAATGAAACCGATGTATTAATGCCCGCACCAATTACTTATGCACATCGCCTGGTCAAGAGACAGGCGGAAGTACGTAAAAATGGAGAACTTCCATGGTTACGCCCCGATGCTAAAAGCCAGGTGACATTCCGGTACGAAGACGGCAAACCTGTCGCGATCGATGCGGTGGTATTGTCAACACAGCACCAGGATGGTATCGCGCAAAAAGACCTCGTCGAAGCCATTATGGATAGCATTGTAAAGCCGGTACTGCCTGCTGAATGGTTGCACAAAGACACCAATTATTTCATCAATCCCACAGGTCGCTTTGTTATCGGTGGCCCGGTAGGTGACTGCGGTCTGACCGGGCGCAAGATTATTGTCGATACCTATGGCGGCATGGCTCGTCACGGTGGCGGCGCATTTTCGGGTAAGGATCCATCCAAGGTCGATCGTTCCGCAGCATATGCCGGTCGTTACGTTGCTAAGAACATCGTTGCGGCAGGACTGGCGGATCGTTGCGAAATACAGGTTTCCTATGCAATAGGCGTGGCCCAACCAACTTCGATTTCTATCGACACCTTTGGTACAGGCAAAATTAGTGACAAGCGAATTATAGAACTCGTTCGTGAGCACTTTGATCTGCGTCCGAAGGGCATCGTTACCATGTTGGACCTGCTTCGTCCGATTTATCAGCAGACAGCTGCCTATGGTCACTTCGGTCGCACCGAGAGCGATTTGACCTGGGAGAGAACAGATAGAGCTGAAGCGCTAAAAGCGGCAGCGGGACTGTAATCTATATTAAATGCACAGTGTATTCACAACTGTGTTTGGGTGAATGCGGCCATTTCAGTCTATTTACGGCGAAATGGTCGCATCTCATAAGTTAATTCTTACTCTAATATCAGTTTTTCATCCGCCTGTGAGGGGCGCTGCAGCAGGTTCAATCCTGTCAGGCTCAGAGGGGATGACTAACGCAGCTGCTTTCTTTTCTTGTTTGCAAACAGCTGTCTGGAACAACGGCGCTCACCCTGTATTTAGTCAACACATATATAGGAGTTGAGACATGAGTAAAGTACCTGCGGGTTTTACTGACTATAAAGTTGCCGACATCAATCTCGCCGATTGGGGTCGCAAAGAAATCGCTATTGCCGAAACCGAAATGCCTGGTCTGATGGCCCTACGGGAGGAATACGGCGCATCTAAACCACTCAAAGGCGCCCGCATCATGGGCAGCTTGCACATGACCATTCAAACAGCCGTACTGATTGAAACACTGGTCGATCTCGGTGCCGAAGTTCGTTGGGTATCGTGTAACATTTTTTCCACACAGGATCATGCAGCAGCGGCTATCGCAGCCCAGGGAATCCCCGTATTCGCGTGGAAAGGTGAAACCATTGAAGAATACTGGTGGTGTACCGAACAAGCGTTCAACTGGCCCGGCGGTCAATTGCCTAACATGATACTGGACGATGGCGGCGACGCGACGCTGTTAGTACACAAAGGCGCAGAATTTGAAAAAGCCGGTGCGGTACCCAATGCTAAACCCGGCGACAATGAAGAATGGAAAGCCATCCTTGACGTGCTCAAACGCAATCTGACAAGCAATCCCGGTAAATGGAGTGCGATTGCCGAAAGCATCAAGGGTGTTACCGAAGAAACCACAACAGGCGTACACCGCCTGTACGAGATGGAAAAAAACGGCAGCTTGCGTTTTCCCGCTATGAACGTCAATGACTCGGTAACGAAATCCAAATTCGATAATCTCTATGGCTGCCGTGAGTCGCTCATAGACGGCATCAAACGCGCAACCGACGTCATGATCGCAGGAAAGATCTGTGTCGTTCTCGGATATGGTGATGTAGGCAAGGGCTGCGCACAAGCGTTTCGCGGTATGGGTGCAACTGTTTGGGTTACTGAAATCGATCCCATCTGTGCGCTACAAGCAGCGATGGAAGGCTATCGCGTTGTTGATATGGACGATGCCTGCAAGCATGGTGATATCTTCGTTACCACAACAGGTAACGTCAATGTCATCGATCATCACCACATGCAGGCGATGAAAAATGAAGCCATCGTCAGCAACATTGGACACTTCGATTCTGAAATTAATATCGCCTCTCTTGAAAAATATGAATGGGAAGAAATCAAACCACAAGTCGATCATGTTATCTTTCCAGATGGTAAGAAGATTATCGTATTGGCGAAAGGTCGCCTGGTAAACCTCGGGTGCGCCACCGGACATCCAAGCTTCGTTATGTCGGCTTCTTTCACTAATCAGGTAATGGCGCAAATCGAGTTTTTTAATCATGCCGAAAAGTACGATAACAAGGTCTATGTGCTACCTAAGATCCTTGACGAAAAAGTCGCTCGACTGCACCTGCAAAAGATAGGCGCTTTCCTCACGCCGCTTTCCAAGGAACAGGCAGACTATATCGGCGTACCAGTGGACGGACCATATAAACCGAACCACTACCGCTATTGATTTAGTAATGCATAGAACACCGGCGTCGACTTGCGGCGCCGGTGTTTTTGTTTGCCAGATACGGAGCTAGTCTTTCGGTAACCGAGCAGAGCTCATTGTGCATTTCTAGCATTTACGTGTTCGAAAGCCAGTCGTTATATCTTCTTAATTGCCGAATTACTCCTGTTCAATTCAAATTGGAATACTCGAATGAAAACGCAAAAGTTGACTGATAAAACTTTCAGCATGGAATTCTTTCCTCCGAAAACAACCGAAGGCGCATTCAAGCTGCGTGAGACAACAAAGGCTTTAGCGAAATTAAGCCCTGCCTATATCTCGGTGACTTTTGGCGCAGGCGGAAGCACCCAGGATGGTACATTGGAGACCGTCATAGACATTCAGCGAGAAGGAATTGATGCGGCACCTCACCTATCCTGCATTAGCTCCACAAAAAACCAGATCCGTAAATTGCTGCAAACCTATCACGCAAATGGAATTAAACGCCTAGTCGCTTTACGTGGCGACATGCCCTCAGGGACCGGCGGGGTTACCGGGGAATTACGTTACGCCAACGAATTGGTAGCGTTTATTCGTGAAGAGACAGGTGACTATTTCAAAATCGAGGTCGCAGCCTATCCGGAATTTCACCCTCAGGCGGCATCTGCGTCTAACGATCTGAAAAATTTTAAACGTAAGGTCGATGCAGGCGCTGATTCGGCCATCACCCAGTACTTTTTTAATATCGATGCCTATCTACGCTTCATCGACAGTATCGAGAAAATGGGCATTTCGATACCGATTATTCCAGGCATTATGCCAATCACAAATTATAAACAACTCGCTCGTTTTTCCGATACCTGTGGCGCAGAGATTCCTCGCTGGCTACGCTGGCGACTCCAGGATTTTGCGGACGATACTGTTGGGTTAAAAGCGTTTGGACAGGAAGTGACTACGAGATTGTGCGAAACATTGCTGGAAGCTGGCGCGCCCGGATTACATTTTTACACCATGAATCAAGTCCACCCAACGATGGCAATCTACAAGGCCCTATCACTAGGTGAGTGAAAGATTCACATTGAGAGAGTGACCAAATCAGGGAAGTGGGTGCTCTCTCACAAGACGTAGATAGACAACATCGCTATCAGGCGCCAGAGGCATATTTAATACATTTGCATCGCTAAAATCGACCACTCTTGCCTGCGTCTCATTGGGCAAGTTACCCCCTGGCGTATGAATGAAAGGCGTATTGGTCCATACTTTGGCAGACATCGCGCCGGCAAAAATTTCATGGTTAATTGTGGCTACTGGCGGAGAGCAGGAATACTCCAGCAACGATGCAAGTTCCTTTACATTTGGCATTCGCCAATCTGTATATCCTTGATTTACAGCGGGGGAAGCATTAAAGGTGGCTATGTGGGAAAGCGCACTACTCCAACTAAACGGCGTTGCAAGCGTTGTATCAAAACAGGCAGACCCATCGGCACTATCAAAATAGGAACCTACCAAACAACGAGTCCACATCAAGCCGGTTTTCTTATCAATTACTACATCGTGGCTAGCAATACCGCCGCTACCATCTCGTAGAAACTCAAAATTCTCTGTCGGCGTACTAGGATTGAGGGCAGGTTGGCCAGAACAAACACCTTCCGCACTTACATACGTAATCGGAAAAATGCTCAGTAACGAAATCCAAATTATTTTTTTCATCGTATTTACAAGTTTATTGCTGGTCATTGACGAGCCTCGCAATGGGAACACTTCTCGATTTATTGCTATGGTCAACTACAGGATTGTCACCAAATGTCATCGTATATGCGTCTGTCTTCCATTCCACCGACGTGGTCGAGCTCCAGAACTTCATTCCAACTTTTTCAACCGTCGGAAAATAGCGATAATCAATAGCGACTGGATCCGAGTTTCCCGTTGAAATGGCATACGATCCATAATCACCGAGAGAACGCAATTCCTCTATCGTAGGCAATCGCCATCCCGTCATGCCGCACAGTTTCATCAAATTGATTTGCGCAGCATAGAACAGGGTATTACAGTCCCTGGTCTCGCAATCTTCTTGCAGGCTAAAAGACGAGGCGCCACTAATAGAGCCATTGGTCTTGTTATCGCTGTCATACCAGTAAACGTTATTGCGCGCATACTGCAAAGTTCTAAAACTGTCTTTCACTTCCCAAATCAACCCAGTGACTTCGTCACGAACACAAGACCATTCCTTTTCGGGCGTAGTACTATCCCATGGAGTATTTTGGTCCGCTAGCGCTTGTCCATTTTGATTGAGCTTAGTATATGAGAAACCCGCTCTACCATCAGCGTCGGAATTGGCTGAGCTATCCCGTCCAAAAGCTTGGTCCTGCTGAGCTTCAACTACAGATCCCAACGATGGCTCAGCACGCGTAGACCCCGTATCATTCAAGGTCATCATCCCATGCCCAGACTCACTGTTTGCCAGAATTTTAAGAGACAATTTTTGTGATTCGTTGACCAATTTCAGGTCTTCGCTATCCGTGGAAAACAGAGTTAGTTCCAAGGTTTCATCTTTTTCATCGATACCATCATCGATAATTTCCAAAGTTAAATCAGCACTTATGGTTTTGGGAGGAACAACGAAACTATCGCCTGTAAAAACCTGACGCCCGTCCAAGTCAAACAAGGTATAGTCCGCGCGAAAAATCGCAAACGCATCGGAACCATCGAATTGCTCGAAAGATACCCAGCCAAGCCGGAACGGTGAGTCAATACCACTCGGCTTATCAAGAACCACCCTGATTGTGCGCTTCTCATTTGCTCGTTCTTCAATATTCTTTTCGCCAACAACGCTAAGTGTCGCATTTGGCGCATCATCATCATTATCTATAAGAACGACATTGTATGGATTATCCAGTTCGACACTGGTATTAGATAACTTCAATATGATGAACTCACGTCTCTCGTAAAGCTCGTCACCTTTGATAGACAACGTAATAAAAGCGTCTTTTTCACCCGCTTCAAACTTAAGCGTGCCCTTAGGTAAGCTGACATAGTCGTCGTCAGCTGTGGCTTCCTGAACCCTATTCAAATCCAATGTTTCTTGTGGTGACAGACTTTCGCTTTCCTTTAGCTGTGCAAGTGCTGACTCTAGAGAAACAATCTCATAGTCGACCTCAATATCACGCTTACGGACGGGGACTAGCGTTACTTTGACTTTTACCTCAGTCAGATCGCTATCACCCTCAATGACTTCTGCCTTATCTATGTAAATTCCGGGAACTTCGGGGGGAAGAGGTATGCGCGTACAGTCGAGCAAGCAAAAACTTATTAAAGCGAATATGCTTATCTTTATGGTTGTTCTGATCACAAAAGACCTCGCGCTGTATCGACTTCACCACTCGGGGTGGCTTGTAAAACTTATTGTTATAAATCCAAAAGGCCGGAAACTATACCATAATTAACTTGTTATTGCCTAATCACCGTTTTACCCTGGACAAACTCGGAAACTTACCATGTTTCAATAGCTTGGGTATAAACAGCAACTGAATAAAACTAACCATCAAGCACATTTCAACCTAAATTATGAGGATTAAAACAAGCTTTTCAGATACCCCAATAGCCGGATTTTTTTATATCCTATACACGTTTTTTTTTCAATCGCATATACATAATGAAAAACAATGACTTAAATAATAGAGACCTGCGCCATTTATGGCATCCGTGTACTCAGATGAAAGACCACGAGTGGCTGCCTGTTGTCCCTATCCGCTCAGGCAAAGGGGTATGGCTAGAGGATTTTGATGGCAAGCGCTATCTGGATGCCATTAGTTCCTGGTGGGTAAACCTGTTTGGTCACAGTAATCCGCGAATAAATGCCGCCATTAGGCATCAACTGGAAACGTTGGAGCATGTCTTACTCGCAGGTTTTTCCCATGAACCTGCAATAGCTCTTTCAGAAAGACTGGTTGAAGTATGCCCCCCAGGGTTAAACCGAGTTTTCTATGCCGACAATGGGTCCTCCGCCGTTGAAGTCGCTCTGAAAATGAGCTTTCACTATTGGAAAAACCTCGGTAGGAAGAAAACGCGCTTTGTCACCTTGAGTAACAGCTACCATGGCGAGACACTGGGTGCCCTTTCGGTCGGCGATGTCGCATTATATAAACAAACATACGAACCTCTTCTACTGCAAACTATTACCGTTCCCAGCCCTGATTGTTTCCTGCGCAAAGAAGGTATCGACTGGAAAGAACACAGTACAAACATGTTTTCGCACATGGAACAGACTCTGACGAAACACGCTAATGAGATATGTGCGGTCATCGTTGAGCCGCTAGTTCAATGTGCTGGTAATATGCGCATGTACCATCCGGTGTATTTATCGCTCTTGCGCGAAGCTTGTGATCGGTATGACGTGCACTTAATCGCGGATGAAATAGCGGTCGGCTTCGGTCGAACAGGTACGATGTTCGCCTGCGAACAGGCACAAATCACTCCCGATTTTATGTGTCTATCCAAAGGCTTAACCGCTGGTTATTTACCGTTATCAGCGGTAATAACTAGCGAGCAAGTCTATGAAGCTTTCTATGATGAGTATGAGAATCTCAACGCCTTTCTCCATTCACATAGTTACACCGGTAACCCATTAGGTTGTACCGCCGCGTTAGCCAGCCTCGATATCTTTGAACAAGACAAGGTAATCTCCAACAATCAGCATCTTGCAGCGTATATTGATAAAAGTACGCGCCACCTTCACGAGCATCCTAACGTAGCCGAAGTCCGTCATTGCGGCATGGTAACCGCCATTGAGATGGTTAAAAACAAAGCCACTCGTGAAGCATATGATTGGCGGGAACGCCGGGGACTCAAAGTTTACTCTCACGGGCTGGAGCGTGGAGTATTATTAAGGCCGCTTGGTAATGTTGTCTATTTCATGCCACCCTATGTGATAGGCAAAGAAGAAATCGACTTCATGGTTGAGGTTGCCAGCGAAGGAATAGAGATAGCGACACGTTCATGAACTTTCTGGCCCATTTCCATCTTAGCCACGACAATGCCGACTCGGTTATTGGAAGCCTACTCGGGGATTTCGTAAAAGGAAAAAAACTCGATGATTATCGGCTGCCTGTGAGTCAAGCCATCCAACTGCACCGGCGCATTGACGGATTCACTGATAGACACCCCTTAATCCTGCAAAGCAAGACCTACCTTCAACCCCCATATCGCCGATACGCCGGAATAGTTGTTGATATTTTATATGATTACTTCCTTCATCGACACTGGTCTACATTTTCAGATGCGCCGATTGGTGTGTTTACACAACAAATATATTCAAACTTAGCTCAGCAGAGCGAACAATGTCCGGATCATGTAAAAACTTTAATTACTCGGATGCGTCGTTATGACTGGCTCGGCTCGTATGCCGATTTAGAGGGTATATCAAGGGCGCTGCAAGGGGTAGGAAAGCGGCTGGGGGATAGGGTTCCGCTCGAAAAAGCGATACACCAACTCTCCCCCCATATGAACGATGTGGAACAAGACTTCCTTAATTTCTACCCTTTACTGTCTAAGTTTGTTCTGCAAGAAAAATCCAAACAAAGACCGTACGGCTATAATAATATCGAAAACAGTCGGCATTTAGATAAAACAGGCGGTGAACTGGGGGACGGGAGCAATGACAATTAGGCGACCGCTAGTCGCTACGATATGTCTATTCATATTTTGGCTCGCTTCGGCTTGTGGCGGGGGATCGCTAGATGAACCTCCTCGTATGCGCTCGCTCAAAATTGCCTCCCAAGACACCTCCTTCACCTTACGTATCGGCCAGACATTACAGTTAAACGCTGTTGCGAACTACAGCGACAATAGCAATAAAGTGTTAACAACCAGCGTCTCGTGGAAAAGCAGCAACGACAAGGTAGTTGCCGTCAATCAACTCGGAGAAATAAAAGCACTATCGTCTGGAAGCGCTGAAATTTCAGTCGTTGTACCCGGTACAAACAACCGCTTCCGCGACAAAGTAAAATACAGCGTGTCACCAACACTAAAGCGTATTGAAATATTGACGCCTGATGAAGCCCTACTGGAAGAGTCGACGATACGAATGCATGCCGTCGGGCACTACAGCAATAACACAACGGCCGATATTTCAGAAGTTGTTGCCTGGACGAGCGACTTTCCAGAACTCGCCACGTTTGAAGAAGGAAACGTGCTGCGCGGATTGCAGCTGGGAGAGGCTAGAGTCCGTGCCACCTATGAAAAACATGTTGGTGAACTATCGCTTGACATAGAACCCCTGTATGAACGGATAGAGCTAAAAATTGAGCGTAACATTTATAGAAAAAATGAACAATTCAATGCCCTCGTTATCGCACACAGAATTGATGGTACATCGCTAGACATAACAAATTACAGCGCCTTCGAAATCGAAAATGAATCTGAGAATTCAAACAATGTCATTATCGCTGACGAAGGAGATAACAACCATTTTTATGCAATAAACGCAGGTTCAACGAAAGTTCGTGCCTTATTCAAAGGTCGACTATCGGAAAGAACTATTATTGTACAACGAGAATTTAATCTTTACGTCAACGAAACACGAAACAACCGTATTGAACTACTTTGGGATCACGAAGCTGGTGAAACGTATACGCTCTTCTGGGATACCCAAAAAAACATGGTCAGTAAAACCGCCATTGAGGACATTCCCCTTGGACAATATGTACATGAGAATGTAGTCGACAGTAAGGTATATTATTATCAGGTCGTATCAAGCGATGGAATCGAAACGCCAGTTACCAAAGTAGTACCCTTTAAAAACCAATGGCGACAGCCTTTCAATCTGGAAAAAGGGAACATGCGTCCAGCGGTTGCCACTGTTGGTCTGGAGTCTTTCGTGATCGGCGGACAATCCCAAAACGTGACAGGTAATCCACTTACTTCAGCCCAAATCAGTTCACTACAACTTCCCTATCGAACAATTAATTCCTATTCTTCGCTCACATCGGGGCTAAGAGATGCCGTGGCATGTTCACATGACAACATTATTCACGTATTCGGTGGCAGCACCGAACAGGCCACTTCACAAGCTTTTGGCGAAATGCTTTCGCCATTGGCCAATAACAATATCCAGCGCTTTGATACCAGTACGCTAACCTGGCTACAAGCTTATAGCATGGAAATCTCGGCAACCTCTCGCGCTTGCGCTGTTCTTGGTGACACGATATATATTTCTGGAGGAAACAACGAGACAACAACGCTGGCAAACTTTTCAGCTTATGCCACATCAGACGGCACGATTAGCGCGCGTACACCTATGCCACAAGCACGTTCAGGCCATACCCTACTCGCGATTGACAATAAAATTTATGCGGTCGGCGGCCGTCACTTCGATGTCGTTTGGAATTTTTATACAGACGTTTCCTCTTATGATCCCGATAGTAATCAATGGAACAAAATCGGGGATTTGGCGACTCCTCGTTCAGATGCCGGAGTTACAGTGGTTAACGGCTTGATTTACGTATTTGGAGGAAGAAACGAGAACGGAGCACTTGTAAATGGAGAGGTTTTTAATCCCGTTGACGGTACTTCAACATCGCTACCAGACCTGCCTCGTCACCGTTATGGACACGTTGCCCTGATGAAAGACAATGTCGTTTATTTACTAGGGGGTGGACGCAGCGAAAACGCACTGTATCAGGACGTAGAGCAATTTAATCTCGAAAACCAACAATGGCTCATTAAGTCGGAGATTCCCTATTTGAATGATGGGGTCCAGCTTTACGAAAGCGCGTCTACAGAAAACAAACTCGTCGTCTTTGCCCGGTATGGTAGCTCTACAGGTTTTGAAGATCACATAGATATTTACGACAGCAAAAAGAATTCCTGGTCTACAGGACCAAGAAACCTAACATCTAGAGTTTTCATGGCTACCACGTCTCACAACAATAAAATTTATGCCATTGGTGGAAAGACAAGCAACGGTAACGATGCGAAGGATACGGTAGAAATTTATGACAGTGAATCCAATTCCTGGCATTTCGCTGAACCGCTACCCGCTGAACGAAAATTCGCTGCGGCTTGCACACTTGATGGAAAAATTTATGTTACAGGCGGCAGGGACTCAAACAATATTGTACATGCGTCTGTTTTTCGATTTAACCCAATAGACAACTCCTGGGCCGAGCTCAGCCCCATGAAGCTACCGAGATTCAATCACCGCTGCGTTGCGTTACAAGGGCGAATTTATGTTGTTGGCGGAGAAGCTCTGATATCCAATCAAGTAAACCTTTCCGCCTCGATGGAGCTCTATGAGCCTTTGGGTGATTTCTGGCAAACAGGTGCTAGCTTGCGTATTCCGAGAACAGGCTTTTCTATGGAAATGATCAATAACAATTTGTACGTTTTTGGGGGGAGGGTGAAAACTTCAGGAAATGACGCATTCACCGATACGATCGCAGTGTATTCACCTTATGCCAGAAAATGGAACGATGGTGCTAACCCGAATCCACAACCGGAAGATAACTTTTTTCCTTTCCGAACGCCAATTAGTTTCACGAAGGAAAGACTACACCCTCACGCACACTTTATTGGCAATGAGTTATTCCTCTTTGGTGGGCAGGAATACAACAGCGCTGATATAAATATTCTGCATTAAAAAAAACGGCCTCCATCAGGAGGCCACAGTCGCAGATTGCTTATGGGGTGGGTCATGTAGATAACACATTATCACCCTCCCCATACGATGAAAAGACCCATTCTGTAACACTATGTAAGAGAAAAAGACGCCCGGTTGTTCTCCAGACGTCCTGTTACAATTGCGTAAAAATTGAATTTCGATTAGTCGCTGTAACTTCTTATTGTCACACTGATTACATTCACTGCAGTATTACTATTGGCATCTCTCATTGATACATTTACGGTTCCTGTGTTCTTAGCCGTAAGTAATCCATTACTGTCAATAGTTGCTCGCGATGTATCATCAACCGTCCAAGCCAAGCTACCTGCACCTATACCAGTGAATTGCAGCGTTCTACCCACTCTAATAGACGTAGTGGATGGTTGATTAATTTGGACCTGAGATACCGTAATCACAATAGTATCCGAACGACCGAATGGATCTACTGCGGCTATCGTCGCAGTTCCCACAGCTTTTGCGGTAACCATTCCTGTTGCATCGACTGCAACGACACCGGTACCAGATTTAACCACCCAGACAATTTTTCCATTACCACCGCTAGCAGTTAACTGTGTTTTATTGACATTTACACCAAGCCAAATCGTTGTGTTTACGCTTTGGCTGATTACAACCACCTGAACGGGGGTGATCGTTAACGCAATAGTCTTGGTATTACCTAAACCGTCGGTTAGCGTGACGGTAATATCGCCCGATTTTAATGCTGTCAACACACCGGTATCTGGATTTACTGATGCCGATCCTGTTCCGGATACTGTGTAAGTTACCGCTCCACTGGCGTTCGTTGTTAATAGCACCGAATCCAATTCCGCTACAGAATAACTTGTGGCCGACAGACTGAGAACCTGCACAGTAACCTGGGTGACAGCTACATTACCAATCGTGTCCTTTACCATGACCGTCGCAGTACCGCTGCTGACCGCCGTGACTAAACCAAACTGGTCAACGGTTATTATCGATTGGTCGTTTACACTCCACACATATGGTGCGATTCCACCACTGGCGGTGAACTGAGTCGTGTTTGCACTTCCTTTCCACAAAGTTTGAATACCGTTTCCAATGAGTAACGGTGAAAGCGCCTCAACTTGTACGGCGATGCTCGTCGTATTTCCAATTTCATCAAAAGCGTATACGTTGACAATTCCCGCCGCCTTCGCATTGAGTAATCCGCCTTGGGAAATACCGGCAATTGTTGCATTATCGACGAACCAATTTACCGAACCAAATCCATTTGAAGAAAGTTGCAAGGAGTCGAAAACTCGAACTGAGCTACTGGGAGTACTAATAGCGAATTTTTTCACCGTTAGCATCATAGAAGCTGTATTTCCTACACTGTCGTTGACCGATATTTTTACATTACCTGGTTGGGACGCAGTCACCAGTCCTGTAGAAGCATCGACAGAAGCAACACTAGGATTATCTGAAACCCAAGTATAAACCGGTTGACCATTGTTCGCTGACAATAGAATTGTATTACGATTATTGTTACCTATCCAAAGCTCCGAATACGTCGTTGCTGCTATGGCTATGGGCAAGCTGTTGACTTGCAAATTCTTAGACGAAGCGGAAACCCCATTTTCATCCACCACTGTGACGACAATATTACCAGCAGAAAGCGCAGTAAGCTCCATTGTTGCAGGATTTACGCTCGCGCTACCAGTTCCAGTAACATTCCACAGAAGAGTATTACTAGGTGATAGAACGTTGAATTTTATCGTTTGCCCTGTACTCAACGCATCAACTGGTGATGAGACAAATAATTTGTTTACACGGACCTTCAATGATGCGGAATTTCCTAGCGCGTCAATAACAACGATAATTGCAGTACGAGATGCATCAGCAACACTAGACGGTGTGAAATTAACAGCCGAAACTTTACCGTTCGCGTCAACAGATACGATATCAGACGTCGCACTTATCCAATTGAATGGTGCAGCACCACCTGCAACGAATAGTTGCATTGGCGTAACATTGCCCACCCATATAGTATCTGTTACCGGCGTCTGAATTGAAATAGACGCATTATTCACTATAATAACCAAGGTATCCAATTGCCCGAGGGCGTTACTGGCGATGATTGTAGTAGTGCCTATACCTACTGCTGTTAATAAGCCTGTCTCTGAGATGGTAGCAACAGCCGTATTACTTGATGCCCAAGTGATCGTTCCTGCCACAGAGGTTGTCTGAAGTTGCAATACTTCGTTAATGAGCAAACTGGTAGAAAGAGGCGAAGCAATTGCAACACTTTGAGACGCAACAGAGATCGCAGGCGTAACGTACTCAAGTACGCTAGATGCACTAGTATCCATTACAGCCAGCTGAAAATTTCCAGAGGTTAATGCCTTAACGGATACGCTACGACTCATAGGGTCAAGCATCTGTAGGCTAACCGCATTTGCGTTCCCAAGCACTTTCCATTCAAAAGGGCCTATGCCACCAAGCACATTCACCTGGATGGTGTCGTTAACCAACAGGACCGTATTGGACGCAACGTCTGCCGAAATATCAGTAACAAACACGTGCATCACGTTACTCACTGCACCGTTTGCATCAGTGGCAACAAGCTGCGTTTCGCCAATTTTGGTTGCTGAAAACCATGTATCTACAACACTACCCACTTCCTGATTACTTGACTGCCAGGTATAAGGCGCAACTCCGCCTTTGATAATCACTTCCAGTTGCTGACCAGAGGCAATGTAAACATTGTCTGGTCCAATAGAAAAATCCGGTGTAATCAAAGGCGAAAAGCCACTAAGCACTACGTTGTCTTCTGGGAAGGTTTGTGTACCAAATTCGTCAGACCATCCATTAGACGGAGTATTTTCAATTGCAAGAGCCGCGCTTACTACTCCTGAAGTAGAAACGTTTTGGGCAAGTGCGCCAACTTTACGCGCGCTACCTAGAACCGCTTGCTTCAAGTCATTTGCTTTTAGATTGTTATCCTGCGAATAGATAAGACTGACAACGCCGGTGACGATAGCAGCAGATGCCGATGTACCACTCAATATACCGTAGCCGGCTGGGTACCCTTCCATTTTTTGATTCATAACATATGAGCTATAAATACCAACCCCAGGCGCAGCAATATTGGCTTTGTGCGCACTATAGTTGCTGAAACTTGCCATTTGCAGCGACTCATTTGTTGAGGCAACACTGATTACGTTGTCTAACTCGAAAGATGCGGGATAAATAGCATGCTCATCCAGGCTATGACCATTGTTACCTACAGATGCCACAACCAGATGACCTTCAAGCCCAGCCATTTCGATAGCATCAAACAACGCGAGCGAAAAAACATCCGTTCCCCAGCTTAGATTGGAAACAACCGCACCATTGTCGATTGCATATTCGAGCGCCTTTACTGCGGTAAAAACTGTTCCTTGACCGGCATTGTTAAGAAACTTTACGGCCAGTATTCTTGCCCTTCCATTTATACCCGCTATACCTTCGCCGTTATTGCTCCGTGCTCCAATAATTCCAGCGATATGCGTCCCGTGACCATTATCGTCTTGTGTTTGATTAGTATTTGACTGAAAATTCCACCCATTGATATCGTCAACAAATCCATTACCGTCGTCGTCAATTTCGTTTCCTGCAATTTCAGCTGTATTCACCCAGATATTTTCTTTCAAGTCAGGATGATTTAAATCAATACCAGTATCTAACACAGCTACAACTACGGGTGCACCGGTTTGTGTATCCCACGCTAGTGGTGCGTCAATATCAGGATCGACTGTGCCTTCAGGAGCGTTGCGGTCCAAATAGTATTGCAGGCTAAAGTCGACATCATTAGGAGTAGCATGGGAGTAAACAAAGACATTGCCCTCAATGGCCAATATAGAACTGTAACTTTGCGCCTTTGTCCGCGCATCGTTCAACGTGCTTGTTTCATCTTTAAGAATTACACGAAACCAACGAGGCGCAAGCTTCCCCATTGCACCCGCCTCTTTCAGTCCCAAGGCATCCAGAATTCTTGCTCGCTCGCCTTCGTCAGCGCTGACCGCCGCGTCAAACTTCAGCAGCAAACCATCCAATTGGCTATCGGCTGACTTGGCAGTTGACCTCTTCATATTAGGGAGCGGCTCGCCAAAACCACATGCGGTTAAATGCGCCAGAATTATAGACAATGCAATAATTCGGGTAGCACTGGCGATAACGTCGTAAAAAGTTTTCATGACAGTAATCCTGTTTGTTAGGTGCAAATCAAGATTATTGTTTTTGTAGGAGGCTCCAATTCCGCGGAGCAACTAGTAGGGCAACAGGGGTAAATACTGGGGTATTTTGCTTGTCGAAAATTAAGGGGGGATTAACCTTACATAAAGCACATAACAATATGTGATATATGATATTTTATCTACTTATTTTGCGGCAATCTTTACAAAATTGGGAGATTCTTAAAGCTGAGACCTATAAAGGGTAGAATGTAGTGGCTCTTCTCAGCGATATCTTACACCAGCCAATCCGCACACTTTTAGACAAAAAAGGCCTAGCATTTTCATGCTAAGCCTTTGATTTATATGGTGCCGACACCCGGATTCGAACTGGGGACCTACTGATTACAAGTCAGTTGCTCTACCAACTGAGCTATGTCGGCGAAAAAGAGCCGTAATTCTATATATTTACGTCGCGCTAAGCAAGCCCCTCACTTACATTCTATCGAATTGATTAATAAGTCTTTTTTACCTTCGATCAAGTTTTTCCATTCATTTTCCGCTGGTTCGTTGGATTTCTGCATGCGCATGTCCACGCGATACTGTCGTTCAACGTTATATCGGACAGACATTTTTGGCTGGTATCCAAGCCCTTTAACCTTAGCTACACGCTCTTCTGCCGTTTTCTTATAATGAAAAACGCCGAGAGATAAGGCCCACTTCGGCTTGGACTTGACCACAACCGCAACATCTTTTAGGCCTTTTAATTTAATTTCTTCCGCCTTGAGACGCGCCAATGCAAGACTCCGCTCAGGTTCAAGATAGACCCAATATCCGATCTTTTCACGTTTCATTTTTGTCCCAATTCTGCTCTCGATTTCACGCTTCCCCACTTGGAAGGCAAATTGGTTTGCGTCATTCTTGGTTTTGAATGGCCCAGCGCTGTAACAGACAACTTCATCGACAGACTCAGACCCCTGCTCCTCAACAACGGCTGTTGTCGGCTCTTCTACCAATTCGCTATTTTTAGGTGTCGCGCGATCTACTAAATGCGATGTGTTGGGAGATTCCACTTTTATCTTCTCGTTATGCGGAATAGCGTGATTTGTATTTTTGCTTGTCGTGTTCTCAACAGAAGGCGTTGGTTCTACAGGTTTATGAACTTTACCTTCCGATTTATGTACCTTACCTTCTTCGTGTGCCTCGTCTTTCGCTATCGGCACACCGTCAGCTTTCTTTCCTCCCATCGCAAGAATTTCGGTCTCAGCCTGCTTCATTGCTTCCGTCTTGTCGGAGTCTGCTATACCGACATCACCTTGCGATTGCTCTCCCACCAGCTTGAGTTGGTTCAAATCAGATAGCTCTGTTTTATCCTCCATATCTGTTGGCGCAGTCAAAATAGAAACAATACTTATCCCCATTACCAGCACAAGCAGTAAAAGACTCATCAACTTAAGTATTTTTCGCTTTTGACTTGCTAACATCATTGCGTTCCAGAAATGATTTCCAAAATGCCTTCAAACAACAGAAGGGGAACATGATTCACTTTTATTGGCAAATGCTTTACCACAGCGGGGGCATCGCCACCGGTAACAATACACTCAACCGGATCGCCAAAGTCCGCTTGAATAGACTTTGCTAACTTCTCAATAGTCGCTATACACGCAAGTAAGCCGGCATTCCTGACACAGGTATCGGTTGAATCGCCTGGTTCGATACTGTCAAAATCGGTTCGCGTTGTTCTCACTTCTGCGGTATTCTCATTCAAAATACTTTGCATGAGTCTCAACCCCGGAAGAATATAGCCGCCAATATGTCTGCCATCTTTGCGTAGAATATCAAGCGTGGTTGCCGTTCCACAGCTAACGACAAGTACATTTGCTTTCGCCTTCGCTCTGGCAGCAACCAACCCCAACCAACGATCAACTCCCAGAAGCTCAAATTGCTTGTATGCATTTTCTACACCGCATTGAATTGCCTCGGATTTTAGAAATTTAACATCAATGGCAAAACGTTGGCTCAAATAGGATTTAATTTGCGCATTTTCATTATTGCTTCTTACACTGGCGATCACGCACTTGGTCGGAACGACAACCAAATCATCCCACACTCTTAATAATGTTGCCTGAATATCGTTGTCTATAGGGAAAGCAGATGAGTCGAGCAAAGATAATCCGTCGCTCGTACAAAATTTTAGGCGGGTATTACCAATGTCTAAAAACAAATACATGAATAAGCAATTAGTCTGAGAAATATGTGATCAAGAGATAATAACAAGGTGTGGTGGATAGAAAAAGAGCACCTTATACAGTGCGAACCGAGACATCACCTGATAATAGTCGCTGCACTGTCCCTTCAAACTTTACAAGCAATGCTCCCGATTCGTCTATGCCTTTTGCAATACCTTGTCGGGAACTGTCGTGGTCGCAGATATCGATCGGCTTGTTGTACAGATAATCATATTGCTTCCATTGTTCTCGGAATGGCTCAAATCCGACTTGTTCAAATTCGTCGACTTTTTCGACTAGATGATCAAGTACCAAGCCAACCAATACGTTGCGGGAAATAGTACCGTTGAATATGCTGCTTAAATCTATCCAAGGCTGGTCAATCTGCTGAGAGATTGATGGCGGCATGTTTACATTGATACCTATCCCTATCACAAGATGACATGGACCAGATGCCTCACCTGCCAGCTCGATCAGAATTCCAGCAAGCTTTTGGCCTTCATAGTAGATATCGTTTGGCCATTTTATCTTTAAACCGGTTGCCCCCTGGCGTTCCAGCGCACTCACTACAGCGATTGCTACGACGAGGCTCAAGCCCTCTATCGCATTGATCCCTTTTGCAAACTGCCAGGATAACGACATATAGATATTTGCGCCAAAGGGTGAAACCCATGCTCGCCCTCTCCGCCCCCTGCCCGACGTCTGTCTTTCGGCAAGACAGGCGCTCGCTTTTTCGGGTGTATTGCCGCGTTTTTGCATTAAGTAACGATTTGTGGAATCAACCTCTTCCAAAATCGTTAGATTCAATTGGGAGTTTCGGATAAATGAGCGAATGCGTTTCTCGTCTAGTAATTCCAGCGGTTCAGCAAGTCGATAGCCTTTACCCTGAACAGAGAAAACTTCCAATCCCATTTCACGAATAGCTTGAATCTGATGCCAAACAGCCGTACGACTAATACCAAATTGTTGCCCCAGTTTCTGGCCAGACCAAAACTTTCCGTCTGCCAGCACCTTGAGTACGTCATAGGCCTTCATGAGATTAGGGTTGATTAGCGAGCGGGGAGAGAAAAACTTGCACTACTTTGTCGACGTCTGTTGGTATAGTCACTTTAATCTGCGTCGTTTCCATTCCATCTGCAAATACGGTAATGACATACAAGCCTTTGGTTCGGAAGTACAGAGTAGCCAGCCCATCAGAGCCTGTTATAACGTCATTATTATCAATACTGCTGACTTTGGCCCCCGCCAAAGCTTGGCCGTCGCTGGAATTGATTTGAACCGACATTGAGTACGCCGACCACTTACCCGCGCCTAAGCCAGCACAAGCAGAGGTAGCGAAAACAATTATCAATAACAAAACAATACGTGATATGGACAAGCTATCTCCTAAGGCCTTACCCGATAGGACCATGACAATTCTAAACCCGTCAGGCGCGGAACTATAGCACAAATATATCCATTGGAATTAGTCAAAATAAGGAAGACTGTACAGAGTCAGTCATATCAATTTCAACTTGAAAATTATGGAGTATGAACAGATATGCGACCTTATAATTTTCAATTTGGGAATATCTTTTATCTCGCAATTGGCAAAACGCGAATCCAGCCCTTCGCTGGAAGTATTCATCCTCTCCGAGCAACTCAACTCGATAAACTACTTTGTCTGATCACAAAATTCCTGTCCATCAAGCCAACTAGCCAAAATCGCATGTGATGTCGATTCTTTGAACGCCAGAACACAGGTGTCCTCCTCGGCAGCCAGAAGTATGCAATCGAACACGATCAGCTCATCTCGGCGAAAGGCATGTATAACCACTTTTTCGCCAGGGCTAAAGGTTTTTATTAATTTTTCAAAATTGTCTTGTGCAACTTTAAGGTGATCAATGGCGACAATGACATCTCCCGCAGCTAATCCACAACCGTGGGCTGCCCCGCCCTCGAACACATTGGCAATTCTTATACCCTCACCTGCGGACTGTGTTCGTATGCCAAGACTCGCGGTCGGCAATTGCGCTGGTTCCTTGTCCACGCCACCAAAGTCCGCTTGCCCGTCAGCAACTCGCAGCGTTAGAGTCACGCCAAAACTTTCAAGCGTCTCCCGTAGCGGAAGCTCTTCCGTCGAATATAAATAGCGTTTCAAAAACTCACTTACGTCAACACCGGTAGCCCGCAATACAATATTCTCCATCGCATCTTCTTCCACGCCCAGGCCTTTTTTAGCGTATTCGGTCCAAAGGATACGTACCACATCATCAAGGCTACGCGTGTGCTCACTCTCTATGCGTATATACAAATCAAGGCACAAACAAAGCAAAGCGCCTTTGGTGTAATAACTCACTATGGCGTTTGGAGCATTTTCATCTTGTTTATAGAATTTCGTCCACGTGTCAAAACTGGAATCGGCTATGGTTTGCTTCAACCTCCCCTTCGCACTCAATACACGCGAAATATTACGAGAAATGAGTTGTAGATATGTTTTTCTATCGATCAGACCCGCGCGCACAAGCGACAAATCATCATAATAAGAGGTTGCACCTTCAAACCACCAAAGCAAACTGGTATGAACTTCCTGTTCAAGCTGACAGGGAAGAAACACAGCTGGCTTGATTCGCTTTACGTTCCAGGCATGAAAGTATTCGTGGCTACACAAGCCCAGAAATCCGCAATACGCTTCTGATACCGCAACTTCGCCAACAAGGGGTAAATCTGCTCGGCTACACATTAAACTGGTCGAAGCCCTATGTTCCAGGCCGCCATAGCCAGAACCTACCACCATGACCTGAAAAAGATAGCGTTTAAACGGTGGAGGTTCGCAGAACATCCCAATATGCAGTTCACAAACCTTCAAAAGATCACGACATATTCGTTCTATATCGGGTTTACAGCGGCCGGTAATAACAATGTCGTGTCTTACGCCAGCCGCTTCAAACGAACCCGTCTGGAAATTACCGATCTCGACCGGGTGATCTATGAGCTCTTCATAATCGGCTGCGTGATAACGACCAAACTCCCAATCATCGGCATCCAATGGTGTCAACGTCGTGGCAAGCCTCCAAGAAGCTAGTGTCGCAATTGTTGGCGGTTCGATTTCCACTGCGCATGATTGCCTATCTTTTCCATGAATTCTTACAAAGACGCTACTTCCGTTGAAATAGGCGTGAGTCATATCAAAATGCGCGGTTCGTACTGACAAATCCCAGGCATATACTTCATAGCTGATCGTCAACATCTCTGCGGTCGATTCGGATTGCCAGGTCTGCTTATCCAGCTTTTTAAGACTCAACAGAGAGCCGCCAGCATAGGCATGTATTTGGATAATGTTTTTCGCAAATTCGCGAATCATATAGCTACCAGGTATCCAGGCTGGAAGCGAGAACACTTGGCCGTTTGGGTCAGGATTCCTAATCGTGCAGCTTACTTCAAAGATATGTGCCGCTGGGTCTTTCAACTTCAGCACATAGGTGACATCAAATTCTTCGTTCATGCCTATCCATAGTCAGGTGATCTATCGGCTAGCCCGTTCGAGTATCGCGACAAGCGTGTCCTCTCGCATACGCTTGGCTAGACTAATTGCTGTATCACCATCTGAATTCTTCAACAATGGATCGGCACCATTTTTCAATAGCAGTTGCACTATCCCTTCCTGAACATCACTTACAGCAATAAATAGCGCCGTATATCCCGAGTTTGTTTGAGAGTTCACATTTGCGCCAGCTTTGATCAATTGCTTAATGATACCGTCGTCGCCTCTCGCGCACGCCGCTATCAGCGCGGTATCACCCAATGCTGACGCCTTATTGGGATCGGCACCTTTTTTTAACAGCAGCTCAACGATTTTCGCATGCCCATCCTGCGCCGCCAGCATCAACGCAGTAACCCCTTCATAGCGTTCAAAAACAGCATTAGGATCGGCACCTTTATCAAGAAGCACTTTAACAACGGGGATATCACCGCTTCCCGCTGCCGTAATAATTAGAGGTGCGCCAAAACGATTTTTCGCGTTAGGGTCGGCTCCCGACTGTATCAACAACTCAGCGATATTGATCTGCCGCTTAACCAATGACAAAAACGTTACCGGGTCACCGTCTTTGTTTTTGGTATTCGGATCTGCGCCTTCTTTTAATAGCTGTTTCACCCGGTTCACATCACCAGACTCGGCAGCGACAAGCAAACGTCCATCCGCAAACGCGAGGTTTGAACTCGCAGAAAAAAATAGAACAATAAAGAAAACAAGCAGCTTGTTTTTCATCTTATGCGACTCTTGACTTAGGGAATTCATCAATGTCCATTCAAACACCATACGCCACAGCTTATGCCAAGCCTATGCCAGTTTACTGTTAGTGCACCCTCACCATGTAGATATCACAGGGAGTCCCATGCAGAACTGCACTTGCAGTTGAACCCAGCAGTCGAGCTATTCCATGACGTCCATGCGTTCCCATTACGATTAAATCGACTTTTTCCTGCTCTATTTTCTGAAAGATTTGCCCTTTTATTGAGCCGACTTCAACGAATACTGCGACGGAATTCAGACCATTTCTTTTCAACAAATCCGCGAGAAACTTCTCAGCACGATCCACCAAAGCAGCCTCCAAATCGACATAAACATCCGGCAATACGTAATTGGAATCTGTGATGACGGGTTCCACCACGTGAATTACACTGATAGCCGCACCGGATTGGGCCGCTATCTCTTTTGCCTTTTCGATTACTTGTTGGGACTCTGGAGACAAGTCCAGCGCTACCAGAATACTAGTTGCCATATCTATTCGCTCTACTTGATCGTTCACCAGAAAGAAAACGCGTTCCCGACTATAAAACTGGAAACCGAGGAATCAGCAATAATAGCTCAAAAACGTTCGTGGAATCTATCTCCAAAAAAGTTAGTGCAGACTCACTATATTATGATTTCGTTCCACCCAATGTAATGCATCTGAGATAGGTAATGGTGGGCTGATATAAAACCCTTGTACTGAGTCACATCCGAGGTTTCTAAGCAGTTCATAGGCTTCTCTGGTTTCGATACCTTCAGCGACAACTTTTAGACCTAGCTCGTGCGCCATATCAATAGTAGATCGCATGATGACGGCACTATTGCCATCGCTCATCAGAGACATCCCAAATGACTTATCGATTTTAAGTTCATTAACGGGTAACTGCTTTAGATATGACAAACCGGAATAACCAATTCCGTAGTCATCAATTGACAAACGCAAACCCATGGAATTGAGCTGATTCAACGTACGTATGGTTTTTTGTGGGTGCTCCATTAAAGCCGTTTCAGTTATTTCGAATTTGATCTTTCCAGCAGGTACATGGAAATCGTTAAGTACCGCTGCGATATCGTCAATAAAACGTGAATCGGACAAATCACGCATCGACAAATTTACAGACAGTCTCAATTCATTCATGTCAGTTAGAAAATCAGCGCATTCTTTGAGTGCCAATCGCAAAACACAAAGACTAAGCGAACGAATCAAGCCCGATTGCTCAGCAACCGGCACAAACTCTTCTGGCAACAACATTCCTAAATCTGGGTGTTGCCACCGAACCAAGGCCTCAAACCCATTTACTCGATTGTCTCGCAGATTTACTTTTGGCTGGTAATAGACTTTCAGTTCATCTCTTTCAATTGCGGCTCGAAGATCACTACTTATAGATAAATGTCGAAGACTGTGTTGATCCTTGTTGGAATCGTAGACACTAAATCCTTTGCTTCCCCTCTTTGCAACATACATTGCCACATCAGAGCGCTGCAATAAGATCGCCGGATTATCACCGTGCTGAGGATATACAGCAATTCCTATACTTGCACCTACAGTCATCGTCTGACCTTCAAGCGAAACCGGTTTCTCTACTGAGTTAATTATTTTGCGAGCCGTAAACATAGCCTGATTTGTGTCCGCATACGGCAATAGAACGCAAAACTCGTCGCCACCAAGCCTGGCTACAGTGTCTGATTCTCGCAAAACCATGCGAAGACGGTGAGCAATTTGCTGCAGTAATTTGTCACCCACATGATGGCCAAGTGTGTCATTGACTTCTTTAAAACGATCTAAATCAAGCAACAAAATTGCTACATCGTTTCGTTCACGCTCAGCCGACCGAAGTGCCTGTTGCAATCGGTCCATTAACAAGGTGCGATTTGGCAAATCTGTCAAGGCATCATGCATAGCCTGATACCTCAATGCCGCTGTACGTGCCTTACGACTAGTAATGTCGCGAATAATACAGATGTAAAAACGCTCTTTACCAACCAGCATCTCACTTAAAGCAACATCCATTGGAAAGACAGTACCATTCTTACGCCGACCGGAGATTTCCCTAGCTATGCCTAAAAGACTAATCTCATCTGGCACGCCTGGAACACCAAGAATGTTGTCATCACTCGGATTATTCTTTTCCGGTACCAATTTATCTATATGCTTACCTAACAAATCAGTTTCCGTATATCCAAATATCGTTGTTACCGCTGGATTGATGCCTTCTACAAGTCCGTTGTCTTTAAGAATAACAATGCCATCAACAACATTGTCCATTACCGCTCGGATACGAGTTTCACTATCACTCAGCGCCAATTGCATTCGATTGAACGACTCAGCCAGCTGTCCAAGTTCATCACGACGATAGACAGGTACTTTTGTGCCCTTATCACCCAAACTCACACGATGAATTGCATCTCGAAGTTGGTGTATCGGTTTCAATACATTCCAACGAAGAAAGAACCACAAAACCAAAACCAAGAGCAAAACCACAAAGAATGCGCCGCCCCATAAAGCGGTGCGCATTTCATTTATTCTTGTCGCCGTTTTCTGATTAGAAAGAGAAAGACGAAGAACTCCACGAAACATGGACTGATCATATCCATGGCAACTCAAGCATTCTGTTTCTGCTTGTATCGGCATGGTTATAGAAATATCACCGGTAGAAGCAAACTCATGAACAATTTCACCATCCAGTGTTTTTTGCATGGTGGAAACATCAACGGCTTCAAATTTTAGGGGAGGCTCATTCGCATTGCGGTCAAAAACTCTTTTTCCGAGGAAATTATTTACTAGATCGACGGTCGATAAGTCAGTAAACGCTGGTTGTCCATCTCTACGCAATACTTCAATATTGCTAATACCTGCAACACCCTGCAATCTACCTAACCACTCTTTTGCCAACGTACCATTGCCGTTTAGCATAAGTGTTTTCAGACTTCCTAGTACAGTCTGTGCATGAAGTTCCGCCTGCTCGACCCCCTGTTGCTCAATAGCCTGCGTTAGCTGCTTCTGAACATAAAAACCGACGATCAGCATAAGAAAAAATAGCACCGACGCAATAATTATAGCAATGCGTACATTCAGACTCGTCATAGTTCAGCTCAATTTTGACATATCGGTATTCCAGATTGCTATTGTCAGAATTATCGATTCTGAGTCTGCATTTCACCGACAAAAAGAATTTTAGGAAAGGTTCGTTGAAGAGAATTACTATAAAAGCCAGTCATCATTGCCCCCTGACTAAAAGAGACAACATCGCCCTTCAATACCTTGGTTACTGGACCAGCAATCCAATAACTTTCCCCCCCATCTTCCACTAGAATGTAAGTATATTGTTGTGTATCTATCACGTCGATAGCCTTGCCAAGGTTCGGCAAACGTGAATCTACATCTTCTTTTAATGTATCAGGTAGACGCACGATGGATGCCGCCTGGCCGCGCGTTCCCCAAACCCCGAGACCACCCTCGTTGTTTACCTGTGCGTAATAAACACTATTGTGATATTGGCTAGAACCGGTTCCTCCAATCACATATATAGCATCATCATATTCTATCGTCGAAAAGTTCGCCATTGCCACAGGAAGATCTGTCGTGTATTTCCAGACTCCGCTTTCTTGCGAAAAATATTCAATCGAAGAAAAATATTTTGCCCCGCTAATTCCACCCATTGCAAATAAATAATTGCCTGCCACTATTGCAGAAAGTGCATAACGTCCCTGTTGCATAGGATGCATTGAACTCCAATGGTCAGAGGAACGATCAAGCCGCTCTACACTTGCCAGTCCCGTCCCCTGTTTCTCGTGGTGTCCGCCGAGCACAAAAATACTATTACCCGCGCTCTTTAGCGCATTTACATAACGGGGAATGGTAAGAGTCCGTGAATCCATTTTCCATACGCCCAAATTTCCTTCCTTGTCAATTTCACTGTATTCCAAACTATCGAGAAGTGATCCGGCAAAACCACCAGCCGCATATAGTCTTCCATTTAGAGCAAACACTTTGACACAGCGTCTTGGCAAAGACATTGACGACTGTTGTTTCCAATCACCCAACTCACCTTTCGCGTTTATCTCGGCACTAAAAACAGTTGCTAATAAATTTTGGCCATTCGCGCCGTTCGCGCCACCGACAACAAACAATCGATTGCCAACGATTAGTGCGTCGAAAAAACCTCTGGCGTCTGGAAGATTTCCTACAACTTTCCAGCGTTCCAGCTCACCATCTTTGCGAATAATCGAACGCTCAATTGATGACAGGAAATTCTTTCCATCCACGCCCCCAAGAACAAAAAGATACTTTCCATGTCTCACGCCAACTCCGCCTGCGCGAGGAATGTTCAGTGGAGAAAGTTCTTTCCATGCATGAATCCATTGTTGACCGCCACTGCTACACGCAACAGTTAAAACTAGTGCAAAAATGAGTTTTATGGATTTAAACGTCACCCGGGAAATATTTCTCTAGATCGCTCCGTGCAAGCGTGCCACGCCGCCAAAGCTACCTACCCAAATACTGCCATCTGTTGCTTTGGTCATAGAGAAAACATTATCAGAATATAGACCGTCATTTCGGGTAATTACGGTAAACGTACTATTGTCTGAGTTGATTTTCGCCAATCCATGGCTAGTGCCTGCCCATACAACACCGTCTTCGTCCATGTATAACATAAACACGTGATTAGATGGCAAGCCATCCTTTACAGTAAAATTTTTCCAGTTTTTACCATCAAATCTGGCAAGACCTCCACCCCAGGTTCCCCCCCAAACATTTCCATGCTCATCCACTTTTAGTGAAACAACATAGTTTGGGTTATATGCAACATTCACGTTAGCAATACCCTGTTCTTCTTTTTGTCGTGCGTGATGCCGTGAAGCCTTTCCTGGATCATTCTTGAATTTGATATCATCCTTTACTAGCTCCAACGGAGCACCAATTCCGTTCTCATGGTTCCAATTTTTCCAATTTCCATCTTTAAATTGCGCAATGCCATTCTCCGTAGCAAACCACATCGAACCATCAGGTGCCTGCTCAAGACCATATACCCAGTCATTAGGAAGGCCTCCATGAGTATTTTCTAGATTATATGTTGTCCAGTTTTCATAGACGTCAAATTTTCCATCTTTAACGTGATTGACGCCGGACCATGTTGCAATCCAGATATCACCATTTTCAACTCGCTGCACATCATATACGAACTGATCTGCAAGACCGTCTGGGATATTGTAATTCTTCCAACTCGATTTTTCTGTATCGTATACCGACATACCTCCGCCATAAGTTCCCACGATAACAAGATTATCAATTGTGCTCACGTGAAAAACGCCGTTGGAAAGTAGACTGCCACTGGCTACATCAAACAATTTATAGTCATCGGTATTCAAATCATAACGAATCATGCCGCCAGAGGTTCCCACCCACACAAAATCCTTAGAAGAGGCCATTCCTTTGACGTTTCTATTCCCCACACGAAAATGATTGAATTTAATTGGCGATTGAACTGCCCCTTGGCTATGACTAGACGACGAAGAAACATCGCTTTGAGATTGCGAATTATATTGAGTATTTAAAGACGAAGCGGGGGCTACCAACTTTGCAGCGTTTGAAATAGTTGCAGAATTATTTGAAGCACCTAGCATATAGGCTCCCGCAACTAACAAAAACATAATGACTGACAAGACTGCCAGTCCTTTAATATCTATTTTCAACATTCACTCCCGCAAAAGTTACATTGTTCTAATTTTTACAACGCCGTGTGCTGTTCCTGCCCAGACATCTCCGGATGGCTCAGCCAGCACCGCATAAACGTGATCATCTAACAATCCGTCGTTAATCGTCAGACTCTTCCAGTTCTGACCGTCAAATCGACTAATGCCTCGGTTTGTACCAAACCAAAGGTGTCCATCGGGCCCTTCGTCAATAGAATAGACGATATTGCCAACCAAACCATCGTCAACAACAAAGTTTGTCCATTTCGTTCCATCATAGACTGATGCACCGCCACCCCAGGTTCCCACCCAAACCCTATTCTTTTGGTCCACCTCGACACAAAAAACATAGTTAGGATTGTAAGTTTCTTTACCCAAAGCCACTACACTCAAATCATGACGAGAACGAGTTCCAAGTCCTGTATTTGAACTAAAAGGGAGATTTTTTGTATTCGGCGCTCCTATACCATCTTTATGCGTCCAAACATACCATCGTTCGCCATCAAACATATTGACGCCGCCTTCAGTACCTATCCACACCTGGTCTTTGGAATCTACGTCTATGCCGTAAACCCACTCGTTGACTAGTTCTTTCAAGAATGTAGTAAGTTTGCCATTTTTCGCTTCGACTCGTGTTAAACCAGCCCAAGTTCCTATCCACATCTCACCAGATGCCTGCTCTCCAAACGAATATACCCAGTAGTCAGCGAGGCCATGCATAGGAAATAGTGTTTTCCATTTCCCGTCCTGTAAAGTTGAGACTCCTCCGCCATTTGTACCTAGCCAAACTTGGCCATTAACTCCAACCTTGGCGGCAAATATATATTCGTTTGCTAATCCATTTTCTCTGGTGTAAGTGTTTACCAATTTTCCGGTTTTGCCATCAACCTGCAACGCTCCCACCGATGTCCCTATCCAGACTACTCCACTTTTTTCTAAAGCAAGTGCTCGAACAACAACGCCTTTACCAACTTCGAATGTATCTGTAATAACAATTTGTGCATTTTTTTCGGTAGACCCTACCGATGATACTTCAGGTCCAGAATTCTCAGAGCATGACAAAGCCAGGGATAGAACTATCCCTGTAGACATAATAAATCTCAGTGTCACAACAAAGTCCTGAGAAACGCAACCACGTTTTCTATATCTTCTTCTTCCAATATGCCGTAAAACGATGGCATCACTCCGTTCCCGTCTTTTACGGCATCTATAAGTTCGCGATCCGTCCGAATAAGCCTGTCACCTCGAGCAAAATTTGGCATACCTGGCATCATGCCTTCACCCGCAGGGCCGTGACAACTCAGGCAATAGCGTTGATAGATGACTCTTCCATCACCAATAACGTCTTTAATTTCTTTCGCGTTAGCTGGGAAATTTGCTATACAAAACACCATAAAAAGGAATATGTTTCTCATACGAACTACCCCTGAACAACAGATTTCAATTTTACCAAGATAAGAAAAAAGGGGCAGCAATATGTGCCCCTTTTTTTAAGTTAAGCTCACTGTCTTTTAGCTAATCAATCCCTAACCGTAGCCGTCTTTCAGTAAACCACTCATCATCCAATCCACTGTTGATCTTAACTTTCTCAACCTCGAAAAAAGAAGTGTGGAAAGTCTGAGCATTCTGCACATACACCTTTTCCCACACCCAGGACTGATCGACTTTTTGCCACTTTATCATCTGGCGTTTGAGCAACGAACCTTTACGATCAAAATAGTCTACTCGTACTTTTACACAATCCTGGGGATCTGCAGTCTTGTGGTACCAAGACATTGTCTTACTATACAAAGAGTTATCACCTTTAGGCTTACTTACGATCACATAAAACTGATTATTGCTTTTATCCTGATCGATTCTTACAAATTCATGCTGATCATCTTCGGGCAAACGCAATGAAATGTCCCCATAAGTCAAATCGGAACCAAGAAAACTATCTCCGAGATCTCTAACAGAAACTCGACGAATCTTCCTTAGTTTAGGCAAATAAATCCATTGCTCAGCATTTTTTTCCTTCTCTTTGAGGTATGCCCAACGCATAAAACCCGCGCCTTTTGCGTCTGGCGGGAAAAGCGTAAATAAAACCATCTTATCTACAACGCCTTCCTCGCCCTTCAGATCTTTCCAAAGTCTCAAATAGACTGTTTTACGTTCGTTACCAGATCTGTCCTTAAGCGTTATCGTTAATTGCGACTGCTGGTCGTCACCGGGATATTTATTATCGCACTGCCGTACGATATCAAGACCACTGATAGCTGTCGTTGTGTTATCAACTATTCCTCGCTGTTCCTCAGCGTACACAGGGAAGACTGCAGCACACAAAAAAAGCGCTACTAGTAATAGTTTATATAGGTATGTTCTCATCCCGCCGCCTCCAATACGACAAGCTCTCCAGCTTTATTAACCACTTTTATTTGAGGAAAAAAGAAAGTCACGATTCGTGCCGTGCAAACCACGTTTCACACTAACATAACACAATTGAATTCATACGGAAGATCATAGAGTTAAAAAAAAGGGGCTCATAACGAGCCCCTTTTTTCACTAAACATAAACCTGGAGTTTATGAATTACAAACGACCGCCAGATGGATCTGCCAAAGTCGGCGCACCTGAACTGTTTCCCAAAATTGGGTTACCGCTCGAATCTACACCAGTTTGGAAAGTCAGATTAAATGGTGAAGTTGTTGGCCATACTTTAGTAGTATCTGGACCATCAGAGCTTGTGAGGTCAAACGCATAAGCAACGTCGCCAGTTTTTATCGCCATATCGGCAACAGGACCAGTCGTGACACCCTTGTTCTCAAACGAGAGATAGCTGAAAGAACCACCAAGACCAGTACCTGTGGTATCAGTCATACCAACATTAACAGTCTGGCCCAGCCATACCGCTTTAATGTCCTCATTGGCGTTATAGCTGATACCTTTTCCAGCAACAGGATTACCACTTGCGTCGATCCCATCTGGCGTGACTGCTACTACGCCACCAGTCGCTGTGTAAGAACCAGCACGCTCACGATATGTGAACGATTGTACATCGTTCGCAGAATCGGCACCTGTTGGATCAGCAGTGGTTGAAGTCTGCAAACCAGCAATCTGGTCGATTTCCATGATAAAGCCATTACGGACGCCGCTACCATCAGTCTTAGCCTGATACATGAAATCACTGACAAAATCGTCACCAGAAGTAACTGCTGTACCGCTACTGCCGTATTTGCCATTATCGAGCTTTTGCCCAATCTGAATAGAAGCGCCAGTCGTATCGGAGAAATTTGTTCCCGTAGACAGCAGCACATCGGAAGTAAACGAAACACCGTCGGAGGTATTAACGCCTGATTCAAAAATACTCTGTTTTGCGGCTATACCACCGTTGGTGTCTGTATTAGAGCCACCCTGTGAAAAAACCGCCTTGATATAGCTTTCGTCTTTGAAAACCGCAGTTTTCACTTGACTAGTGCCAGTACCCGTAACGATTTCCTCAGACACGATAGTACCTACATAGGTATCACCCGTGTCATTGTTCTTCGCCATAAATTGTACAAAGCCAGTACCGGAAGCAATAACATCACAGCCATAACCTGTTTGACAGTAACCAGTTATCTGACCGCCAGTGTTAGTCCACTGATCAAACGCTGGATGACTTCCGCCAAATGACGACCCGGATACAGCCATTGCTACTGCACCCGCAATCGAAGCAATATTGAACCCCTTACGCATAGCAATCTCCTCTTTATAAGGTTTTTATGGAATCAGCTGCCGGCATAAAAAACAGCCACCCCACGTGTATCTTGCCCTTGAAACCAAAATTTTATTTCTGACCGCCCCTATATAATATGAATATCATTTCATACTATCTAAGTCAAGGTAACGACCGTATTCAAGCGCACTGAAATCAACAATTTCCCCACACGTTTAGATCAGCAACATATATACCGTTCGTGAAACTAAGAGCTATGCGGGCATGTTATTTAAATTACATACCAACAAGCTTTTATTTCAGTAGGTTATGCTCCCTAATTTTCTTATTAGTATCTAAACGGTCTGATTATACTTCAACTCTGATTAATATCCTACAACATTCAAGTTTATGAGATTGTTTTTTGACACCCCGTAGTCGATGGTTGTAATACTGGCGTAGTCAATCCGGATCTGTCTAAATTGGTTTAGCGGTATATCGAAAGCGGACAAAACGAGCGCTCGGATGGCGCCAACGTGGGAAAATACGGCGATTTTCCCGCCGGGATGCGTAGCAATCATCTGGCTCAGACCATTTTTCAACCGCTTAAACAAATCATTCATCGATTCCCCACCCTCCGGGGTGTATTCCACCTGGTTCGACTTCCATTCCAGATATTCGTCGCCAAACTGCTCTTCTATTTCATGAAAGTACAAACCTTCCCACTTTCCAAAACGCCGTTCACGCAGCGTATCCAGATAGGTAACTGAATAGTTAAGTTGACTGGCAAGTGGTTCTGCTGTCTTTTTTGCGCGAAGCGAGGGGCTTGAATAAATAGCATCCAGCCCAGAATTCGCCAATATTTTGACTACCGAGCGCGCCTGCTCTTTACCCTGCCCTGTCAAGTCAGGGTCTTCCAGATCATCACAGTAAATTCTATCGGTTGGGAACTTCGGCTGACCATGCCGAATAAAATAGATGGTCGTACTCTTTTCCTTCTCTCGCATCGCGACTCTCTTAGAGTAAGTACTTGTCCTGCCATTTTAGATAAAGCTGGTGAACATAATTCATATATTCTTCTTTGTCGTCAAACTGTTTTGGATCTATAGGATCAAAAACGTAGTAATTTGCTCTGTTATTACGCGAAGTCATGAAATGCCATAATTTCTGAGGCAATATCTGAGGAGAACGCCACTCAAAATCATCTTGCGCTTCATAGTGTAAAAATACGGGTAAAATAGGGATACCAGTCCTCAGCGAAATATCGAAGGCACCATAACGAAAATCTTTGAAAATACGCCGGCCTTTACACCCCCCCTCAGGGTAGAGCGCAATGTTTTTGCCTTTTTGTAGGGCCTGTTCGATCTCTTCTGCTGCGGCATTGCGGGATTCGCGCGATTCTCGGTGCACATAGAGCGTCCCAGCGGCCCAGCTTATGCGGCCAACCAGCCACCAGTCCTTCACTTCGATCTTCGCCAGGGAAAAAACATCAAACAAGGCTGGTACGCCAATATCCTCGAAGGCTGAAGGATGGTTGGCAATCAAAATGAATTTTTCCGGCAATATCCCTTCGTACTTTTGGTGTAAACGCAAGTCGACACCCAAAGTATGGACAAAGGCATTACACCAAAATTTGAAAAGTCTGGGATAGAAACGGTCGAGCAGTATCTTAGGTAAAAAAGTAAGGACATACATCATTAATGTCAAAACGATGAAGTCTACCCCCAATACGACAAAGCGCAGTATCCTGAAAAGATAATAGATCACGAGAAAACCCTGTTATACGTCCCTGGTCTAGGTATTCGTACCGATCATTAGATTCCTTTAACTATCAGAAATTCTGGCTAAAAGAAATTCTTTTGTTAAAATCCGCTGTGTTGGTTAAAGGAGGGTGTTATGCGGGTTTGGCAATGTATCGTTTGTGGATTTGTATACAACGAGGAAGAAGGACTTCCAAATGAAGGCATCCCTCCGGGAACCCGCTTCGAGGATATCCCGGATGACTGGTCTTGCCCAGAATGTGGAGTCAGCAAAAGCGACTTCCAATTAGTCGAATTCTAAAACCTGCGATAGGGCAAGACTTTCAGGCCTAGCTTTCTGCAACGGCTAAAGACCAAATATCGCGTATCTGATTTGATAGTGTCAGTGGATCGAATGGTTTTGCAATGACATCGGCTGCGCCGATTTGGCGAAAGTGCTGAACTTCATAAGGCTGGACCTTTGCTGTTACAAATACGACCGGAATATCGCTAAACCCTTCCATACCTTTCAGTTCAGTTAGCGTAGAGGGCCCATCCATTTCAGGCATCATTACGTCTAGTAACACCATATCAGGCATAAATTCGGGAATAACTTTCAAGGCTTCCTTCCCGTTATCGCAAACTCTCACTTCAAAACCGCCAATTTTTTCAAGAGACAGTTTTACGATCTCCGCAATATCAGGCTCGTCATCAACATAAAGAATGCGTTTTAGATTCTTATCCTCAATCACTAGCGTCTACTCTCTTGGTAATGCTTCCTAAAAACAGTGACTACGCCCAATCCCTACTACGATAAACCAGGAGACAACTAACGTGCCGTTTGTATCTAAAGGCACACTATTTACCCATTAAATGATCGATGACAATTGTTTTAATTCCGTTGCTAGCACAATCCCGCCATATGTGCGGCAAGGATGTAGAAAACGTAGAGTTACCCGAATAGGATAAATGCATCAGATACCTACATCAAGGACCTTGCTCGTTTTTGGCAAATATCTCTAGTCCAACCACATGCGCGCATTTCTAAACATACGCATCCAGGGACCATCTCCTTGCCACTCATCGGGCGCCCACGAATGCTGTACTGAACGAAACACGCGTTCGGGGTGAGGCATCATAATGGTAAACCTCCCGTCTTTCGTAGTAAGACCTGTTAGGCCACTAGGTGAACCATTGGGATTAAATGGATAGCGCTCTGTAGCGTTACCGTTGTTGTCAACAAAACGCAAACTTGCCAAACGATTCGCCAGTAGATTCTCGAGACCTTCACGTTGATCGAAAACAGCACGCCCCTCTCCATGAGCTACCGCTATCGGCATGCGAGACCCGTGCATGCCTTGAAGAAAGATGGATGGAGAATCCAAAACTTCCACCATGGCAAATCTTGCTTCAAACTGTTCAGAGAGATTTCGTCTAAAACGAGGCCAATTTTCCGCGCCTGGGATTAATTCCCTTAGTTGCGACATCATTTGACAGCCGTTGCACACACCAAGGCCAAACGTATTTGCACGCTCGAAAAAAGCCGCCATTTCGTCGCGAGCTCTGCCGTTAAACAAAATCGACTTCGCCCAACCTGAGCCTGCGCCCAATACATCACCATAGGAAAAACCGCCGCAGGCCACCATGCCAGCAAAGTCGTTCAATGACACGCGCCCTGCTAAGATATCACTCATATGCACGTCAACGGCGTGAAATCCTGCGCGATCAAAAGCGGCGGCCATTTCTACCTGGCCATTCACACCCTGCTCCCTAAGCACGGCGACTCTGGGCCGTGCACCGCAATTGATATAGGCAGCGGAAATATCTTGATCTGGATCAAAGGTAAGTGAAGGACTTATTCCCGGGTTTTTCCCATCTAACAAATTATCGAATTCCTGCTGTGCACAATCCGGATTGTCTCGTAAGCGCTGCATCTGGTACGAAGTCTCGGACCAGGCCCGCTGCAGATTGGTACGTGTATCGCCAAACATCAGGTGTTTTGCCCTGTAAAAACGAATCTCGTCTTCATTATTCAACTGACCAATGACTACACTGTGTTTGCCTAAGCCTGCCTCGCGTAAAATTTCGAGTACTGCATCGGTATCGCTATGACGAACCTGGATGACTGCGCCTAGCTCCTCATTGAAAAGACCTGCGATTGAGTCCTCGCCCAGGTCATCGAGTTGTATATCGACACCTACATGACCTGCAAATGACATTTCACAGATAGTTGCCAGCAAACCGCCATCAGATCGATCGTGATAGGCGAGCAACAACTTTTCCTGGTTCAAATACTGAACCGTAGTGAAAAACGATTTGAACGACTGAACGTCGTCAAGATCCGGCGTGTGGTGACCAATGGATTTATAAACCTGCGCTAAAGCAGAGCCACCTAATCGATTTGCCGATTTACCAAGATCGATCAAGATCAAATCGGTGTCTCCAGCATCTCGACGCAATTGCGGAGTAAGCGTTTTGCGCACATCGGATACCGGAGCAAATGCGGTGACTATCAACGACAATGGCGCAGTCACCGACTTGGTTTGATGCCCTTCCTGCCACACCGTCTTCATGGACATGGAATCCTTCCCCACGGGGATAGCAATCCCTAGCTGTGGACACAATTCCATACCCACCGCTTTGACTGCCTCGTAAAGCCCGGCATCTTCACCGGGATGACCGGCTGGGGCCATCCAATTGGCCGACAACACAATCCGAGAAATATCTTCGATGGGTGATGCGACGATATTGGTCAATGCCTCGCCTACTGCCATGCGCGCAGAGGCTGCATGATGAAGTAGCGCAATCGGTGTACGCTCGCCCATGGCCATGGCTTCACCGGTTGTTGAGTGAAAATCGGTGATTGTTACCGCAACATCAGAAACAGGTACTTGCCACGGCCCAACCATCTGATCCTGTGCTATCAGACCGGTAACGGTTCTGTCGCCGATAGTAATGAGAAATGTCTTGTCTGCGACAGAGGGTAACCGCAATACACGATAAACAGCTTCTTTTATATCGATGCCATCAGTTGCGAACTCATTCTTGGCAAACGAGTGATGTTTGACATCGCGCAACATTTTGGGTGGTTTGCCAAGCAACACATCCATCGGAATATGGACTGGATAATTATCAAAAGCACCGTCGCCAACGATCAGCTCTCGTTCCTGTGTCGCTTCGCCAATGACCGCATAGGGGCAACGCTCGCGTTCACATAAGGCCTGAAACTCAGCCATACGATCATTAGAAATCGCCAGAACATAACGCTCCTGCGACTCGTTTGACCAGATTTCCATTGGCGACATACCAGGGTCATCACTCAGAATAGCACGCAGTTCGTATCGACCACCACGACCTGCATCATCGACTAACTCAGGCATCGCGTTGGACAAACCACCTGCGCCGACGTCATGAATGCTGATAATGGGATTGTTCTTGTCCATCTGCCAGCAACGGTCTATCACTTCCTGGCATCGACGTTCGATTTCCGGGTTACCACGCTGAACTGAGGCGAAATCCAGATCTTCACTGCTGGCACCTGTCGCCATTGAAGATGCGGCGCCACCGCCCAGGCCGATTAGCATCGCAGGGCCACCCAACACGACTAACTGAGCACCAGCAGGTATCTCATTTTTTTCCACCTGGTTGCGCAGAATATTTCCTACCCCACCTGCCAACATGATGGGTTTGTGGTAACCACGCACCTCTTCACCCGCAGGCCCGTTTACCTTTTCTTCAAAGGTTCGAAAATAGCCACCAATATTGGGGCGACCGAATTCATTATTGAAAGACGCGGCACCAATCGGACCTTCGAGCATGATATCCAGTGCTGAAACAATGCGCCCTGGCTTTCCATAATTCGTTTCCCACGCTTGCTCATAGCCAGGAATCCGAAGGTTAGACACGGAAAAACCACAAACTCCGGCCTTGGGTTTACTTCCCCGCCCTGTTGCGCCTTCATCCCGTATTTCACCACCTGAGCCCGTCGCAGCCCCCGGAAAAGGTGAAATCGCAGTTGGATGATTATGGGTTTCCACTTTCATCAGGATATCTATCTGGTGTTCGTGATAACCGTATTCGCCGGTTTTGCTGTCAGCGTAAAACCACTGACCATCAAATCCCTTGACCACTGCGGCGTTATCTTTATATGCGGACAACACGTCGCCGGGGTTCTTTTCGTGGGTATTACGAATCATTTTGAACAGCGACAACGGCTGTGGCTGACCATCAATTACCCAGTCGGCATTAAAAATCTTGTGCCGACAATGCTCGGAATTGGCTTGAGCAAACATCATAAGCTCGGCATCGGTTGGGTTTCGATTGAGTCTTAGGAAATTGTCGACCAGGTAGTCAATCTCATCTTCGGCCAGGGCCAGTCCCCACTCGCTGTTTGCACGCGCTAGCGCGTCACGACCACCTTGTACCACATCCACAGTTTTTAAAGATCGTGGCTCGTGCTCAACAAACAGACTGTCTACCTCGTCGAGCGACCAAAACACCGATTCAATCATTCGGTCATGGAGCGATCTCGCCGCTAAATCGAGCCGCTTGTCATCCAGGGTCTGATCGGCTACCAAAAAGTATTTAATACCGCGCTCTATTCTCTTGACTGAACTCAGACCGCAATTATGTACGATATCCGTCGCCTTACTTGACCAAGGAGAAATAGTCCCGGGCCGCGGCGTGATAATCAGTTCATGGGCGTTCCCAGGACTGGTAAATTCCTCGCAACCATCATTAAGTATCTGCTGAAGACGCTCACGCTGCTCACTGTCCAGCGATTGTTCCAGCTCGGCGAAATAAATGAATTGAGAATACACTCCCTTGATTTCCGGGATGTTTTCCTGGAGGGCCGTTAATAGTTTTTTGAGACGAAAGGCGGAATGGGCGGTTGCCCCAACTATCGGATACATATCACTCGCTCAGGCCATAGGACTCGGGGCGGCTATGATACTGTATCGTCGGGGGGTAGGCCAGTTTGGAAGTGGGTTAAGAACGTGAGATTCTTCAGCCTGTTGCTGCGATTTCTGTTGGCACCGCGCCGAGCCGACTAAACTTTGAATCGTCCCATCAAGGAACGTAGCTCGGCCTCAAACTGCGTCAATTCATTCGCTGCCGAGTGGGTTTGCTGCGCGCCAGCCGCGTTTTCCTCTGCGATTTCGATGATTTTGCTGATATGGTTTCGGACCTGTTCGGTCTTTATTTCCTGCTCACGCGCCATATCCGCGATCATCGAATTCATTTCCATGATGGTGCTAACTGAACTTACTATCGACTGTAGTGAATCACTGGTGTTTGCAGCTTGTTGAACACCGCTTTTGGCTCGTTCGAGCTCCGCATCCATTACGTCAACCGCTTGCTTGGCGCCGCTTTGCAAGCGGTTAATCATCGCTTCAATCTCGGCTGTTGATTCCTGCGTGCGAGTCGCAAGCGTACGCACCTCATCCGCAACCACAGCAAACCCGCGTCCTTGCTCACCTGCGCGTGCGGCCTCAATAGCGGCGTTGAGCGCCAGAAGATTAGTCTGTTCCGCAATCCCCTTGATAACATCCAACACCTGACCAATGTTTTCACTTTCCTTTTCCACCGAGTGGATAACATTGCCGGCATTCTCCACGCTGGAGGCCATGTTCTCGATCGCACTTATCGTCTGGGTAATAACCTGTTTTCCGCGCTCGGAGGCATCGTTCGCAGTTTGTGCCGCGTCCACAGCTTGTTCGGCGTTTCGCGATACCTGATTTACAACACGTGTGACTTCTTCAATCACGCGCGCAACTGTCTCAGTTTCCTGTTGCTGCAAATCAGCGCGTTTCTGGGTTTCCTGTGAGACCAATTCCAATCGCGCGATTTTTTCGTGAAACTGCTCCAGGAATTTAATCGTGCGCGAAACAAGATCGTGAATTTGATTTGAAAACGCGTTAAAACCTTTAGCGAGCTGCCCCAACTCATCATTGCTCTTAGCGGATAGCCGTTTGGTTAAGTCTCCATCGCCATTGGCAATGTCATTCATCGCCTTGACGGAACGGTTTAAAGGCCGGGTAATTGATCGCTGCAATAGAAAGACACCACCGACTCCCACGCCGATAGCAACAATCAACAAAAATGAAACAATACTAATATTGCCGGTAATTTGCCCTTTCAGTTCCTCAGAAACCAACTCAATACCACTTTGCTGTTCGTCTACCAGCGTTTTGAGCTTTTTCTCCATATCCGCCAGCAAGGGACCGACCTGGCTGCGCAGAATATAGACATCCATTCTTGCCTGTTCGCCTCGAAAGAGCTCCTGCAAGCTGTCAAAGCGTTCACCGAAAGACTCAAAGCCGTCTGTAAATTGGGAAAAATATTCTTCTTGTTCAAACGTAAACAGCGAAGATTTCTTTTTGATCTTTTCAATTAGGTCTGCGGACAAATCTACATAAATCTTAACGTTTTCAGTAAAGTCTTCATCGCCGGCGATTAAATAGCTCCGGATATTATTCATGACATAGGCCCAGGCGAATCGCAATTCTCCCAGCAACAACGCGAGCTCTTTTCGGGTCTTATTCGCCTTCTGCCCTTTCTCCTCGATCATCATATTGCCGATGGCCTGAATCATTTCGCGGCTGGCGGGGTCAATCTCGCCAGATGCATAAGACAATGCCCGAAAGTTTTCGGACTGATTGTCAGCAATTTCAAGCAACTGATCCTTTATCTCTGAAAACTTCTGGAATTCTTCTCGGATACTGGCTATTTGTGCCACGACTTTTTCATCTTCAAGCGAGGCAGACGCTTTCTCAAGCATTACCAGATTCTGTTCTGCTTCGTGCATGCCTTCCTGGATTGTCGTCTTATATTCCTGATTCTTACTAAGAATATAAAAACCCAAGGCATTAGACGACAGGTGAAGGTTATTGGCTAAATCAAGTGACTGTAGTGCAAGAGGCTGGTGTTCAACCACAACTCTATTAACGGTTTTCTGGCTTTGAAACAGGCCAACGATGGTTAAAACGACGATTAATAGCGATACGAATAGAACAACTCCGAACCCACCAAAGAGTTTTTGCGTTATCCCCAGTTTTGTTAATATTTTTACGGCCATTACAGTGCGAGTGATTTGTCTATACCACCACTGTGTCGACCATTGATATGACATACTTAAATTATGTTTGAATCAAGGATAGAAAATATGGGCGCCAATGTGGGCGATAGATTTCTTCTTTTTACCCCAGGTTGGCAATATGTTATCTGCGTGATAAAACAGGGCTTTAGTTAAATCCGGGTGACGAGTGCCGCTTAGCACATTTCTACTGATGGTTACGGCCTTTTGCCAGGCTTCCACATCGGTTGGCGCATCATCTATCTTATCGCCGGTCCAGGAAAAATGACTGATATGACGCTGCAATTTTGGATTCCAGGCGTATTGTCTTACGACGTCGCAAATCGTATTGGGAAATCGTCCTGACGCAACCCGGTTCATGGTAACGGTTGCAACCGCCAACTGTCCTTCCTCGGATTCCCCCCTAGCCTCGTGATAGATATTGAGCGAAAGACAGCGTATATCACGAACTTCGCGTTTATCGGAAACCATACCAAAGACGAGAAATGCCATCAGCCCAACGATTAGCAAGATCGTGAGCAAAAACCATCTCATTCCACGACTTAAATCATGCCAACGATCGACAATTGAATGAACCACCTGAACTACCTTTTTCTTCGGACCAGCTTCTTTCTGTATTGAAAAGCACCCAATTGTTTATGAACGGCTTACGTATGTACTCCCCAACACACGTGAGCGGATGTTATCGATATCGGTTTATGAAACGCTTATTCAACAACTTTTGACTCCCCCACTGCACGCGGGTCAGAGGCCGCATAGACTTTGTTATCTTTCTTATCCCAAAGTATGGCTTGCATATTACCGTAACGAAATCTGGCCTGTTCTAATTCATGACCTCGCTCTTGTAGTTGGTCCAACTCTATTTCATCAAAGGCATTGTCTTCATAGAATATTTTGTCTGGCAGATATTGATGATGAAAACGCGGCAAACTCACCCAGGATTGTGGCTTGTTTCCCGAGGCATGATCGAGCAGACCTAACAGAACCATCGTAATAATGCGACTGCCACCGGGTGTCCCTATGACAGCAACCGAATCCGGACTCTCGACGAAACTCGGTGTCATGCTGGAAAGAGGGCGTTTACGCGGCGCGATTGCATTGGCAGCAGCACCTACCAAACCATAGGCGTTTGGTACTCCCGGTTTTGCGGAAAAGTCATCCATTTCATCGTTGAGCAAAACCCCTGTACCCTTAGCCACAAACCCTGAACCAAATGGATAGTTAACCGTGACCGTGGCGGCTACACGATTTCCAGCCTTATCCATAATCGAAAAGTGGGTTGTATGATGACTCTCGGCCGGCGCCGGTTCACCCGTAAGCAGATTGCTTGGCGTGGCCTTTTGTGGATTGATACTACTTCGCTGACCAGCCGCGTATTGCGCACTGGTTAGCGTATCAACCGGTATCTTTACGAAATCCGGATCGCCCAGATATATCGATCGATCTCGGTACGCGCGACGCATCGCTTCAACAATGAGATGTGTACGCTGCACACGTTCCATTTTTTCCAGATCGTATGCGGACAAAATATTCAACATATCCACCAACACGATACCACCAGAGGAAGGCGGCGCAGCTGTCGTGATTTTATGCCCTTTATACTCTCCACGTATGGGATCTCGCTCGATTACTTTGTAGGCCGCCAGATCTTTCATCGTCCATATGCCGCCTGCCTTTTGTACTCCATCGACTAGCATCTGCGCTATGCGTCCCTGGTAAAAACCACCATTACCTTTCTTGGCTATAAAGTCCAGAGTTTGCGCGAGATCTTTCTGCTTAATGAGATGCCCTACCGGAGGAACATCACCATTTTTAAGAAAAAGCTTTTCACCTTCCGGCCAACGTTTGATTACATCTTTGCGAAATCCTGCAAGACGCTGGTAATACTCATCTACGGCGAATCCCTGTTTCGCCAGTTTTATTGCGGGGGCAAGCGTCTGCCTCAATTTTAATTTGCCGTATTTTTTCGAGAGGTGGACCATCGCCGCTGGCACGCCGGGGATTCCCGCTGACAACGGGCCATTCATGCTGAGATCGCTATTCACTTCGCCGTTCTTGTCGAGATACATATCCTTGTGTCCAGAGGAGGGCGTGGTTTCTCGGCCATCAATCATGGTTTCAAACCCATCACTCGCCCGATGAATCAACCAGAAGCCGCCTCCTCCCAGGCCGGAGCTATAGGGTTCGACAACTGCCAAGGCAGCGGTAACAGCAACTGCCGCGTCGAACGCATTACCACCTTGCGCGAAGATTTCCATCCCCGCTGCCGTCGCCAGTGGATGCGCAGAGGCAATAGCATTAGCGGGTGGTGTGCCTGCTCTTAAACCTGTTGATGCGAATACTAAGAACAACAATAAAAGATGTATCTTGCGAATAATCATCCAGCCATCTCCGACAAAAAAGGCCCTATCAGGGCCTTTATGTTTTTCAAAATTTTCCGCTCAGGAATTCTTTTCCATGAGTTTTTTATATTTATCCAGCAGTTGATCTTTTGTTTCCACTCGATCTGGGTCTTTAGGGATGCAATCGACCGGGCAAACCTCAACACACTGAGGCGTATCGTAGTGCCCCACACATTCCGTACACAAATCGGGATTTATCTCATAAATTTCATTGCCCTGAAAAATTGCCGCATTAGGACATTCAGGTTCACAAACATCGCAATTAATACATTCGTCAGTAATTTTTAAGGCCACAAAAACACTCCAACTGCTTGCCTACGGCGCGTGGGCGGCATCTTATCGCAATCTGTCCTGCAATGCAGCCATGACGTTTGAGTGGACAAACTTACTCACATCGCCACCATGAGAGGCTATTTCCCTTACCAGACTAGAGGATATATAAGCCACTTTTTCAGATGGCGTCATAAACACAGTTTCGATGTCCGGATCGAGACAACGGTTCATACCCGCAAGCTGAAATTCATAGTCAAAATCTGACACTGCGCGCAATCCTCGCAGAATTACCTGCGCAGAATTATCTCTGACGAAATCAACCAAGAGGGAATCGAACCCGGTCACCACCACATTTTCGACGCCAGTCAGCACTTGCTTCGCCAGTACCACCCGTTCATCGAGATTGAAGGTGGGTCGTTTGCTAGGATTCGCTGCAATCGCTACGATCACCTGGTCGAACAAACCCGCCGCTCGTTTAATCAGGTCGGAGTGTCCATTGGTTATAGGATCAAATGTCCCGGGATAAACCGCTTTCACCGACATAACATTGCGCTCCTGTTACAACGTAGTCCGTAGTGAATCATAAAAGATAGTTGCTAACAAATTTTAGACCGGTTTCACAATTTACCACCGCTAGCACTTTGAATTTGCGAAAAATGCTATCTATTCGTCACGCCAAAGCCTTGATCGGCTATAGCCAAACCGTAATTGACAGCACCCGCACGCTTGTTCCGAATAAGCTGCCAGTTATCCGGAAGTACAAGTTGCTCTAGTGAATACTCGGCTTCAAGATAGATATGTGCCGAGGGTAAAAGAATTGCAGATTTGGCCAACTGAAGACAAACGTCCTGTAACAAGTCTCTATGAAAGGGCGGATCGAGGAAAACCAGATCAAAGCCACTACCCTTATATTGAGCAAGAAAACTCAGCGCGCTCCCGCAGTGGATGCTTGCCGTATCGACTTTGAGTAACGACAAGTTTTCCTTTAACTGACGGCAGACAGATTTTTCCTGATCAACGAAAGTAACATTTGCAGCGCCGCGTGAAATACACTCAAATCCTAGTGCACCACTACCGGCAAACAGATCTAGACAATTCGCGCCAGCGACATAACTCTGCAACCAGTTAAACAATGTTTCCCGGTTGCGGTCCGTGCTTGGCCGTAAACCCTCGCTATCTACAAACGCCAAGCGACGCCCGCGAAATTCGCCGCCGATTATGCGTACGGAATTAGTTTGCTGCTTGCGCCGGGGTTTGGGCACCAACTATCACCGTCAACATGTTTTCTGGGTTTACTCGACGCATAAAGGCGTCTTTTATCTGATCAACAGAAACAGCCTGCACGCGTGCAATATAGGTATCCAGATAATCGAGTTCCAATCCATAAAAACCTATCGACGCCACTTGGTCGATGATCTTTTTATTGCTATCCATGCGCAAAGCATAACCGCCTACGATATTCTTTTTCGCCGACTCCAGTTGACGTGCCGATGGTCCGTTATTGATAAATTCGCTGAGTGTTTGGCGCATTACTTTTAACGCTTCTTGCGCCTGATCATTGCGTGTTTGTAATCCCATGATAAAAGGACCTTGCACTCGCATAGGCGCAAAATAGCTGTATGAACTATATGAAAGCCCACGTTTTTCCCGAATCTCATCACTCAATATCGATACCAGTCCGCTGCCACCGAGAATATGATTTCCCACATACAGTGCAAATTCGTCTGGATCAGAACGTTTCATCCCAGGTAGTGCGATACTGATATGACTTTGCGTCGAGGGAAAATCAACAACTACTTCTTCTGCCTGTTGACGATCTTTTACCTCAGGTAGAGGCTCCGCCGCTTTTCCAGGTTCAAGCTCGCCAACTATCGTCTTTGCCAGCGCTTCCGCGCTTTTTCTATCCATTGCACCGACGATTGCAACAATGGCATTGTTGCCCACCATGTATCGTCGATAATAGGCCATTAAATCGGTACGCTTTAATGCTTTGACGCTTTGTTCGGTTCCTTCTGGAATTGACGCATAAGGATGACCGCGATACAAATTTTCAAATAACTTTTCACCACTGATAGATTCAGGAGACTCTTTGTTCTGTTCCAGGGAAATCAACAAGCGCTTGCGTTCTCTTTCAAACGCATCTGCTGGAAAGGTAGGCTTACTCAATATGGTTGCAAACGTTTTGACAGCTGTGCCCATCCATTCCTTTTCAGACAACGTTCGTAGATTGAACACCGACATATCACGATGAGAGGAATTACTGAACTGCGCGCCTACGCTATCAAAGCGTTCGGCAATATTGTCCGCATCCCATCCGCCTGCGCCTTCGCTCATCATGCCATTCGTCATTAGCGCGATACCTGGCATATCGCCATCTCTAGCAGCGCCTGCGTCAAACACTACGCGCACATCGACCAGCGGTAACTCAGCGGCCTGTACAAAGTAAACGCGAGCACCATTATCGGTCTTCCAGTGTTGGATATTCGGCGTCGCGAAAACGACCGAAGTCGCTACGCACAACACAGAAAAAAGAGCTGTTGTCACTAGCTTATTAATGCGCACTACGTGTCCTCCTCGCTGGCTTGGCATTGCCTATCGCCTGCGGATCTAATTCTGCTACTGTAAGGGTGTCGCTATTGAGATACTTGCTCGCCACCGCACGAATTTGCTCTGGCGTTACTGCCTTGATGTTGTCGGCATAGTTTTCACCCAGCATCCAATTCAAGCCGACCGTCTCTAATTGACCGATACTCATCGCCTGATAAAAGACTGAATCGCGCTCATATACTTTTCCCGCCACTACCTGCGCTTTCACGCGATCAAGTTCGGCCTGATCAACCATTTTTTCCTGAAGTTTCTTGATCTCGTTTTTTATGGCCTTTTCCAGATCATCGAGACTGCGCCCTTGAGAAGGTGTGCCTGAGAAAGTAAACAATTCCGTTCTAGGTGCAAACAGGTTATATCCCGCCCCAACACCTGCCGCAACCTGAGAGCCGCGTACCAGATTTCGCGAAAATCGTGCACTGTTTCCACCATCAAGGATTGCAGCAAGCACATCGAGCGCATAGGGCTCCCACTTTTCTTCGGCAGTCGCGACGGTTGGCGTCTTGTAACCCATCATTATATAGGGCAACTGCGCTGGAGCCTTGATCTTAACTCTACGCTCTCCGCGTTGATCAACCTCAACCCGTGGTTTACGGTCCGCTACTTGCGACGGTTCCAGTTCACCAAAATAGCGTTCTGCCAAATCGAACACTTCTTTGTGATTCACATCGCCAGCTACAACAATCGTTGCATTGTTTGGTGCATACCACATGCGATACCAGTCGGCTAAATCGTCGACATTCATGTTTTCCAGGTCATCCATCCAGCCGATTATCGGCGCGTGGTAGGGACTATTGACATAGGCAGCCGCATTAAAAGCTTCATAGGTTAAGGATTGAGGATCATCCTCCGTGCGCATACGGCGCTCTTCCATCACCACTTTAATTTCTTTTTTAAATTCCTCGGGGTTTAGTAACAGATTGCGCATGCGGTCAGCTTCATGCTGAAAACTGACTCTCAGACGAGATTTTTCCATTTGCTGGAAATAGGCGGTGTAATCACGACCGGTAAACGCATTCTCCCTTCCACCGTTCTCAGCAATGATGCGGGAAAACTCGTTAGGCCCCAGTTTCTCGGTGCCTTTAAACATCATATGCTCCAGGACATGAGAAACGCCGGTTGCGCCGCCACTCTCGTAGCTACTCCCAACCTTGTACCAAACTTGCGAAACCATCACAGGCGCGCGATGGTCCTCTTTCACGATAACCTTAAGACCATTTGTGAGCTGATATTCGTGCACATTGTGTTCAGGGAAGTGCTTCATCACCGCCCTGGGCAAAGTACCCTCGATAGCGGTCTGTGTGGCGCATGCGCCGAGCAATAGACTGGCCGCCACTGCAAATAACTGTTTCTTCATAAGACTCTGGATCCCACGGTAATTTCATGACGGGCCTGGCCCGAAAGTGGTACGATAACGCCCTTTGGCGAGTTCGGGAAAGCTACTAGTAACTATGTTTGGTTTCAAGCGAAATAATTCACAAAAATCAACACCGGAAGATAAGACCAGCAAACCTGGATTTTTCTCCCGTCTCAAAAACGGATTGACCAAAACCCGACAAAATTTCACTTCCGGCCTGGCTGATTTGGTCCTGGGTAGCAAGCAAATCGACGAAGACACGATCGAGGAGTTGGAAACCCTGTTACTGACCGCCGACGTCGGGGTCGAAGCTACGAGAGAACTGATCGGCAAAATCTCGGCCCGTCTTGAGCGCAAACAACTCAAAGACAGCGAAGCCCTGATAAACGCCCTACGTGAAGATATGCTGGAATTGCTAGCGCCCTGCACGGTACCGCTCGAAACCCGTATCGAAAATACCCCCTATGTCATACTCATGGTTGGCGTGAATGGGGTTGGCAAGACCACCACGATTGGCAAGCTGGCGCGTAAATTCAAAGATGACGGTCAAAAAGTTATGCTTGCCGCGGGCGACACCTTTCGCGCGGCAGCGGTTGAGCAGCTTCAGACTTGGGGGCAACGTAATAACGTACCGGTGATCGCGCAACAAAGTGGCGCGGATTCAGCAGCCGTTATTTTCGATGCCGTAGAGGCCGCCAAAGCCCGCGGCGTGGATATCCTGATTGCGGATACCGCTGGTCGCCTGCACACCCAGTCCAACCTTATGGAAGAACTTAAAAAGATCAAACGCGTGATGAGCAAGCTCGATGACAACATCCCCCACGAGGTGATGCTGGTACTTGACGCAGGCACCGGACAGAATGCCTTATCCCAGGCGACAATTTTCAATGATGCGGTAAAGCTGACCGGTATCACGTTGACTAAACTTGATGGAACGGCCAAAGGCGGCATCGTCTTCGCCCTGGCCAAGAAACTCGGTATCCCTATCCGCTTTATTGGTATAGGAGAAGGCGTGGAAGACCTGCGCCCGTTCAACGCCGAGGATTTCATCGAGGCCCTGTTCGAGAAAGAGCAGAACAAAGAGGAGACTAACGCCTCCACATGATCCGCTTCGACAATGTCCGCAAACGCTACGCAGGAGGGCATGAAGCCCTGAAGGGCATTAGTTTCCATCTGAACCCAGGCGAATTGGCGTTTCTAACCGGACACTCCGGCGCAGGCAAGAGCACTTTATTGAAACTCATCGCCCTGCTCGAACGGCCATCTTCTGGTAGCATCCTCATCGAAAACCGCAATCTTGGGCGGATACCTAACCGTCAGATTCCTCACCATCGGCGCAAGATTGGCTTTATATTTCAGACCCCCACTCTGCTTCAGGACAGAGACGTTTTCCACAATGTGGCACTGCCATTACTGGTTGCGGGATATCACCCGCGCGACACCGCACGACGCGTGCGTGCCGCCCTCGACCAGGTTGGGCTGTTAAACAAGGAAACCGTACGCCCGATAACGCTCTCTGGTGGAGAACAACAACGCTTGGGTATCGCTCGCGCCATCGTTTCCAAGCCACCGGTAATATTGGCAGACGAACCCACTGGCAACCTCGACCCGGAACTGTCCAGAGAGATTATGGACTTGTTTCGCCGACTCAATGATGTGGGCGTTACCATGATGATTGCCACCCATGACCTCGAACTGATTCGCAGCCTACCCTATCGTCAGATTCAAATATCGCAGGGCCGTATCATCAATGGAGAAACAGCCCTTGAGTCATAAACGCGTCCGTGAACGCCGCAAGGCCAGCAACCCGAATTACAACGGACCTTTCCGACGGGCTGACGACCGACAGCACCGCGCCTCCAAACGTGGCGCGCGCGTGCTCGATGGAGAACAACGCGTACACCTGAGCAGTTATATCCAACAACATCAGCTCGCGCTACAAAGTGCCTGGCAACGTATGTTAGGCAGCCCAACGGCGACCATAATGACCGTATTTGTCATCGGTATCGCCCTGGCGTTACCCGCGGCATTAAAGGTGTTTTTGAGCAATGCGCAGCAGTTCGGCAGTGGGCTCGATCAACAGGTACAAATCACGATTTTTCTCAAGCCCCAAATCGGTGCTAACCGCGCTACCGCGCTAGCCGAACAATTGCGGTCACGCCAGGACTTAAGCAAGGTGACGTTTATATCCGCGGATGAGGCATTTCAGGAATTCCAAGCCATGTCAGGATTTGGGGATGCCTTGCGCGACCTGAAGCAAAACCCTTTACCCGATCTGCTGGTTGTCACACCGGCAATCACAACTAAGGAAAAAAACGACTTTCTGCCACTCGTGGAAGAACTCCGAGGACTACCGGAAAGCGACAAGGTACAACTCGACCTGGAATGGCTTCAGCGCCTTTACGCCCTACTCGACCTTGTTAGACAGGGCACGCTGCTTATTACCGTTTTTCTGATCATCGCGGTAATTATGGTGGTTGGAAATACGATACGGCTGATGAGCCAGAGTTATCGGGACGAAATACAGGTTAACAAGCTGGTCGGCGCCACCGATGCCTTTGTACGTCGCCCCTTTCTGTACACCGGCATGTTTTATGGCCTGATAGGCGGCACCATCGCCTGGACGATTATTACCTTTTCCCTCACCTGGCTGAATCCCGCCTTGGACACTATTTCCGGCCTCTACCATGATGCCTTCGATATCAGGGGACTTGGTATTGTCGACACCCTGACCCTGATCTGTACTGGCGTTGTGCTTGGACTAGGCGGTTCCTGGATAGCCGTCGGTCGCTTTCTACGCGAAACGCAACCATAGTAATGTTTCGCAAATTCATATAGATACAAACATTAAAGTTGCGGAACTCATCGGCCGATTAGCACTCTAAAGACGGGACTGCTAAAAACTGGCACTCCCTGGTCTCGGGTGCTAATATTAGCGCAGTTCTGAATTCAACTATCGTGAATCAATGACTTACAAGGGAGACGACCTTGACTACAAATAGCCTCGCTATGAGTATCGCGGCCCCGCAAGGGAATCTGGAAGCTTATATTGCCCAGGTCAATCAATTCCCCGTCCTGGAAGCACAGGAAGAAGCCGATCTGGCGCGCCGCCTACGCGATGAAAACGATCTCGATGCTGCGCGTCAGCTAATCCTTTCTCAACTCCGTTTTGTCGTACACATTGCCCGTGGTTATTCCGGATATGGACTCCCCCAGGGAGACCTGATTCAGGAAGGTAATATCGGCCTGATGAAAGCCATCAAACGTTTCGACCCCGAGCAGGGCGTGCGCCTGATTTCCTTTGCTGTGCACTGGATCAAGGCCGAGATGCACGAATTCATTCTGCGTAACTGGAAGATCGTCAAAGTGGCGACGACCAAGGCGCAACGCAAATTGTTTTTTAATCTGCGTAAATCCAAAAAGCGCTTGGGATGGTTTTCTAACGATGAAGTTCACGCCGTCGCTAATGATCTGGGTGTAAGCCCAGCGCAGGTCAGAGAAATGGAAATGCGCCTGAGCAGTTCTGATCCCTCATTCGACGGCCCGATGGACGACGATGAAGACAAAGCCTTTGCGCCAGCAGCATACTTGGAAGATCGCAGCATGGATCCTGCACGACTCCATGAGGCGGACGACTGGCAAAGTCAAAATCTGGATAAGCTGGCAGAGGCCTTGGAAAAACTTGACGACCGTAGTCGAGACATTCTCAACAAACGCTGGCTTACAGATGATAAAGCGACTCTGCATGAGCTGGCGGCCGAATATAAGGTGTCCGCTGAACGCATCCGTCAATTGGAGAAAAATGCCATCGGCAAACTGAAAACAGCTATGGCGGTCTAAGTACAATCAAGTAGAAAAGCCCGGCCGCAAGCCGGGCTTTTTTTTCGGCCAATACACCGAAAACGAACGAACTCTGATCAAAATAGCCGGTTCAATTCAAACACACACAGTTTTTGATTCCGTGAGCCTGCCAGCTTGTACTGCCCCAAAGAATTCGGTAGAGTCTCGAAACCGAATCAAAGGCAGGGACTGGTTAGCATGGATTTACTCGAGCACCCTCGCTACAAGGACAGACCAGTACTACTCTTTTTTGAAAAGTATGTGCTTGACGTCCTGGGCGAGCTGGAACGCAAACAGAAAAAAATTCTGGATGAGCTCGATCTCCAGTCCGTATTCAAAACCAAATCAAGCAAGTGGCGTGACGTCATTGCCGAAGTCCTGAAACTCTCGGACACCATTACCATCGCCATACTCGACGAATGGTATAAATATATAGATCGACAGGAAATGCGCGGCAAAAATGCCGATGTCGAATTATTTACCCGAAAGTTCGCTGACGCCTATTTCGAAGACAGTAGCAATATCGATGTCTGGCCAGACCAGGAATCTCTGGCGGCGGCGCAGAAACGCATCGAGGAAAAACAGCGAGAACTGGAAAAAGAAGATATGTATTAAAAAAAACCGGCCTTTGATGCCGGTTTTTTGTTTCAGCAAGGAAGGCAAATCAATCGTCGATGACGACGACATCACCCACACAGCGGATGGGCTCATAGAGTGATGATGTTTTCACGGTGCAATCCGTATCCGAATAGGTAACAACTGCCATGCGCGTAGACTCTACATCAAAGTTGAGTCCATCACCGTTATCATTATTACTGACCTTAGATGCATCCACATATTCCTTCAATTCCTGACCATTGGGAAACGTCAGCAGATCGGCGATAGCCGCTGCATAACTGCTCTTCACCATATCTGTGGATTCTTTGGCCAGCACCGAATCGCGCTGCATGGAAGTGAGGCGGGGCAGCGCAACCGCAGCTACCAAGGCCATCACCATAATTATCATTAACACTTCCACTATGCTGATCGAACCACCGTCCCGTTTCATACGCAACCCCCCGTATTATTACGACATACCCTTATTAATCGTATAATTACGGTGAAATGATTAGCGTTCAGTGTGTGATGCGGCTCACACAACGCCTAAAAACCAGGTGACAAACCAGAGTTATTCCGGATTTAAACCGCTAAAAGGCTCGAATCTTCCAGTATGCGTTGGATACTGAGGTGATCCGCAGCACGTTCGGGATTAATCATGCGATAGGGGGGGATAATGCCAACGAGGGGGGCACTGATGCGTAGGCGTAAACTATCAATAACATCAGGTAAATAGTCGATATTCCGATCCATGATATTGGCCACCCAGCCGGCCACTTCGAGACCAGTCTTCTGAATGCGATCGATGGTCAACATCGCGTGATTGATACAGCCCAAACGGGTACCAATGACCACGATCAAGGGCAGTTGCATGGCCACTGCCAAGTCTTCTACCGTCTCTGTATCATTCAAAGGCACTAACCACCCGCCGACACCTTCGACGATAACGCAATCAGAAACCTGACTAATACCGCTGAATATACGTGTAATTTTGTCCAGTTCTATGCGCTGCCCGACCTTTTTCGCCGCCAGATGGGGTGAGACCGGTGGCAAATAGGCATAGGGATTCACGGTCTCATAGCTCAGTTCCACGTTGGAATACTTCATCATCAGCTCGGCGTCTTCGTTTCTGAGGCCGTTTTCGGTCTCAAAACAGCCAGTCGATACTGGTTTCATACCCGCCACCTTCAGGCCACGTTGCGCCATCGCATGTATGAGTGATGCCGCTACAATCGACTTGCCGATATTGGTATCTGTTCCTGTAATGAAATATCCGTGTGACATAAGCTCTTATTTCGTGGTTAGTTTTACTGGAATAGGAAAATCATTTTTTGTGTTATCGAACACCCGCTCCGGTGCCCAGGCATGCCCGTAAACCACCTCATACGTCGCGGGTATAACATTGTTTCGACGGTATTGCTCATATGCTTGAATCATTCCAGACAGCTTCCGCTTGCCGGTCAGTCCTTTTTGGCGACCCGACATGGCATTGCGTGAACCGAGTCTTTTGAGATCTTGCATGAGTTCTCGCACATCGCCATAGGTGAGCGTGAGGTACTCCATATCCATCACCGGATTGACCATTTGCGCCCTGAGCAAGTCATCACCGACGTCATGCATATCGACGAATTCCACCACATGCCGCGTTTTATCTACCGCCGCCCAGGACAGACGTAATTCTTTGAGCGTGTCAGGCCCGAGATAGGCGAACATCAGCAAACCCGTAGGAGTCAGCACACGGCGAATTTCCTCGAACAGACCGCCAAAGCTACGGCACCACTGGAAGGCCAGACTGGAGAAAACCATATCGACGCTTTGATCGGCCAGGGGCAAGGCCTCCGCATCGGCACACAAGTACTGATAGTTCCCGCGCCAGCGTTTTAGCCAGCTTTTTTTATGACGCGAAATTTTTAACATTGAGTGGGCAATGTCCAATTCGATTACGCGCGCCTTCGGATAGCGTTTGCGCAGCAAATCGGCGCTGTATCCGGTGCCTGAGCCAATATCGAGTATGACCTTGGGTTCATAGAGTATGACGTCGAGTCTTTCGTCTAGACGATCGGCGACTTCGCGCTGCAACACCGCGGCGGCATCGTAGTGGTTGGCCGCGTGATCAAAACTATTGCGTATCCATTTCTTATCGATATCTGTCATGTCTAACTACTTTGCAAAAACGTTCGCACCCTTTGGCAAAATTCATCCGGGTGAGAGATAAAAGGCGCATGCGCGCCGTGTTCAAAAATATAGGCGCTGGCGTGCGGCATACGCTCAGCCATTTCGAGCGCAGCGCTCGGCGGTGCGAGTGTATCGAGCCGACCCGCGAGTATCAGGCAAGCCTGGGTAATCATGGGCAGCTGGTCGACGAGCCGGGTGTTATTGAGCAAGGCCAGTCCGCCTTCCAGTGCGTGTAGATCGGGGTAACCATGGGCTTCCATATGTCTACCCAGTTCTCTCGAAATCTGACGTGCGTCATCCGAGCCCAGGGCCTGTATCGCCAGAAAACGTTTGAGTGTCGCCTTGTAGTCTTTGGCCAGTCCTTGGGCGAACTGCCCTAGCACCTCTGCCTGCATGGCGGTTGGCCAGTGATCGTCTCGTACATACTGGGCATTGGTGGCGACCAACACCAGTTTGTCTAAGCGTTGCGCGTGTTCGACGGCGACGTATTGTGCGAGTAGTCCGCCCATAGACCAGCCCAACCAGTGCGCGCGTTGAGGTAGGTGCGGCAGGACTGCCTCGGCAAGCGAAGCCAGGCTGAAATCATTGCCTTCCAAGGGACTGCGTCCATGACCGGGCAGGTCTAGCATGTGTAGTTCGAAGTGATCGGCGAGACGCTGAACAAGTGGCTGCCATACACTCGCGTTTAGCCCCCAGCCGTGTACCAGGACTAACGGATCACCCGTGCCGGTCATTTCGACAAACACACTCATACCCGCGCCGCCTCAAGCGCCGACAAGAGCTGATCAATATGGTTTTCACTGTGTGCTGCCGTGAGGGTGATGCGCAGACGGGCCGTGCCTTGTGGCACAGTCGGTGGACGTACTACGCCGACCAATAAACCGCGCTGTTTTAATTTTTCACCCATGGCCAGGCAATCAGATGCCTCACCAAGCACAACGGGTTGAATAGGTGTTTGCGATGGCATGAGTTGTAAACCCAATTGCTGTGCACCTTGTCGGAAGCGAGAGATCAACGCCTGCAATTGTTCTCGTCTGCTATTGTCCTGTTGCGCAATACGCAATGCCGCTCGTGTCGCCTCCGCGACCGCTGGCGGTAGTGCCGTGGTGTAGACATAGGTGCGCGCCTCGTTAATGAGGTATTCAATCAGGTCGGTGCTGCCTGCGATAAAGGCACCAAAACTGCCGATGGCCTTACCCAAGGTTGCCATGTAAACCGACACCTGTTGCTGATCAAGACCGAAGTGATTCGCGGTACCAGAACCATTTTCACCTAGCACGCCAAAACCGTGGGCATCGTCGATCATCACATCGGCGTTATGTTGATGCGCGAGTTCGACGATATCCGGCAAGGGTGCGATATCACCGTCCATACTGAACACTGCATCGGTGACAATCAGCTTGTCACTTTCCTCGGCATTGGCCAATTCTGTTGAGAGGCTGGACATGGCGGCATGCTGGTAACGCCGAAAGCGCGCTTCGCTATATAAACCGCCGTCGATCAAAGAGGCGTGGTTGAGCTTGTCCTCTAACACCAGGGATTTTCGTCCGAGCAAGGCGGTGATCGCGCCGATATTCGCCATATAGCCGGTGCTAAACAGCAAGGCGCGCTCGCGTCCGGTGGCTGCGGCAAGTTCTTCTTCGAGGGCGTGATGGGCATGGCTGTGACCACAGATCAGGTGCGCCGCGCCACTGCCGACGCCGTATTGTTCCGCACCTTTGTGGAAGGCCGCGACAACCTCGGGGTGATTGGCTAAACCTAAATAATCGTTACTGGCGAAATTGATCAGACGCTGACCATCGACGACGATCTCGGCTCCTTGTGGAGACGTGACAACGCGACGCTGTCGATACAGCGATTGTTCCCGACGCGCCTGCAAAGCGGCGCGAATATCGCGCATGGTAACTAGTTAACGAAATTGATGGGCTGTGCCGGTACAGATGTCGATGCCAGCGCGGCCGTGCGATCACGTCGCTGCTGTGTATCACCGCGCACATCCAGTTTGAGATCGTCGATCATCTTGAGATCGTCGTGCACCGAACGTCCCTGGGTGGTGAGGTAGTCGCCTATCATCACGCCCGAGGCGCCAGCCATAAATATCATCGACTGCATATCGCCAAGAAAACCGCGACCACCGGCGATACGAATTTCGGCCTTGGGCAATAAATAACGATAAGTGGCAATCGCACGCAGGATTTCATACGGCTTCAGCGGCTGACGATCGGCGAAAGGCGTTCCTTTGGCGGGATTAAGAAAATTCATCGGCACCGACTCTACGCCGAGTTTGCGCAAGGTGTCGGCCAACTCCACTCGTTGCTCAATGGTTTCACCCATACCCAGAATGCCGCCAGCACACACGCGCAAACCGGCATCAACGGCGTGCTTAATCGTGTCGATGTTTTCCTGATAGGTATGCGTCGTACACACCTCGTCAAAGAAACTCTCGGCACATTCAAGATTGTGGTGATAGTTTTCCAGACCTGATTCCTTGAGCATCTCCGCGGTATCACGATCGAGCACACCCAGACTGGCGCAGCGGCCTATATCGCTCTTGTCTTTCAAAGTGCCGAGATAGGATTTGAGTTGTTCACGTTCTTTTTTCGAGCGTACGCCCCAACCCTTGGAGACGATACCGATATCACTCGCACCCCAGCTGCGCGCGCGCTCAGCCTGCTCTAGCAAGGTCTGCTCGGGGATATAGTTATACACCGGCGCCTCGGTCTTGTGGTGACCGCTTTGCGAACAGAAGGAACAGTTTTCGGAGCAATTACCCGAACGTACGTTGGAGATCGCGCATACCTCGATTTCATTGCCGCGGTAGGTCTTGCGTATGCGATCGGCACCGGCCATTAACCATGGGACATAGCTGTCATCCAGTTTCATCATCCACACACCCTCTTCGGCGCTCATCTCGCCGCCCTTCAGGACGCGCTGGGTGATTTCATCGATACGGGTATAGACGGTGTCCTCTAACATATTCATCTTCCTATGCATTTCAGGGGAGTTCTGGCGCAGAGTTTAGATCATTAGCGGCAGCTGTCAACCTGGACTTGAGGCACCGCTTTACCAATGGTTAATAATTAACCTATCCACCCGTTCCACCTCTTCGTTCTCCTTGTTCGATTCAGGGTTGTTTTCACCAACCCAAGCCAGGAAGCGGCACAAATTCTGTAACACATATGCAAAGCCATCACCCCGACCCGGAACCCCCATTGACGCCTAGTGAACTTTGGCAACGTGCATTGAAACACCACCAGCAGGGAGAGCTCGAACTCGCTGAAGGATATTATCGACAATTGCTTGAGCGTCATCCCAAGCATGTCGACACCTTGCACTACTATGGATTGTTACTCCATCAACAAGGCAAAACGGAACAAGCCCTGGATTATCTACGCCTCGCTCTACAGCAACAAGCAGATGCCGAGGCCATACAGAATAATTTTCTGGCCGTACTTTTGTCCCTGGAGGACATCGAACACTATCAAGATAGAAAAACAATACTGGCAGTGGCCGAGCGTTTATTGGCGCGCAAGCCCAACAAAATCGATGTACTGAAAAATATCGGCAAAGTCTATTTTCGTCTCGGACTGTTTGAGAAAAGCGCGAGCGTATTGCGACAAGTCGTCGAACTCGATTCAAATGAATTGGAAAGTCTGAAAATGCTCATCGATTGCTCTGCGAAGCGCGGTGACGATGAACTAGCCCTGCAATACGCCAAACAAGTCCTGACAATCGACCGCGATCAATACCGCGTCTTCAATATGCTCACGTCTTTACAGCGTTTCAAACAGGCGTGGCAAGAAACCGACTACTACGTAGAAAAAATACAATCCCCTGACACGAACGACACGACGCGCGTTTATCTCGGATTTGCCTTGGGAAAAATGTTTGACGACCTGGGTGAATACGAGCGCGCCTTTGGGTGTTATCGCATCGCCAACGACAGTAGCGAGTGGACCGATGAGTGCAGCATCATCGAACAGCGCTATCAAAACATCGCACACAAATTCGATAACAAACTTGTCGCCTCGCTTGCACCCGGTTCGTCTGACAGTGAAATACCGTTGTTTGTGCTCGGCATGCCGCGCTCCGGTTCTACGCTGGTGGAACAAATTTTATCCAGTCATAGCCAGGTTTACCCTGGAGGGGAACGCAAGGAGATACGCGAGGCCTTTTATGCGCAGGCCGGTAGTGACATCAATAAATGGATAAACATGGAAGACGAGTTAATACGCCTCGGTCCCCAGGGTGTATCCCGTATGGCGGCGTTCTATCTGGAGATGGTTCGAAAAACGTCTAACAATTGCCTACGCTTTGTTGACAAAATGCCGCCAAATTTTCTAAACATCGGTTTGATCAAAATTCTGTTTCCCAAGGCGCGCATCATCTATACACGCCGACACCCGCTCGACGTGATTCTCTCTTGTTACTTTCAGCCGTTTACCGATGGCAATCGATATGCATTCCGGCTGGATAGCCTGGTGGCGTATTACAATCTGCACAATCGATTCATGCGTTTCTGGAAGGAATATTTCCCCAACATACTCGAAGTGCGCTACGAAGACATGATTACCCAGGCCGAGGAAAAAACACGCGAGATCATTGGTTTCGCCGGACTAAGCTGGGAAGAAAACTGTCTGCAACATCACAAGGCCAATAGCCGCGTTCCCCACACCGCCAGTCACTGGCAAGCCAGACAACCTATATACCAATCATCATTGAATCGCTGGCAACATTATCAACAATATCTAAGTCCATACATGGATCAACTGGAAGACGACGTCTATTTTCCCAAAACTCACCACCAGGCCACATCTGGCTAAGATTTCCGCACCTTCTTCACAGTCGATTGCCCACTCGGGTATAGTGCACGCAAAGCCGAATAAAAATGAGAACAACGTGATCCGACTTACCGCACACAAGCTACGGTCTTTACATAAACATTTGCCTTCCAGTTGCATCTTGTGCACAGACACCACGCCGTTTCGTCAGTTATTGTGCCAAGCTTGCGAGGACGATTTACCGCGCCTGTTACACGGCTGCCAACGTTGTGGCGAGCCCATAGCAGTGCAAGACGAGGTCTGTGGCCAATGTTTGCATTCCCCGCCTGCCCTGGACCAGGTAGTTGTCTTGTTTCACTACCGTGATCCGCTGCAACATCTGATACAAAAACTGAAGTTCCGCCAGAGTCTCGCCATCGCCACTTGGGCAGGTAATCAAATCGTGCAGCAAATCGGTATCGACAGCGACGAGTTACCGGGCTTGATTATCCCGGTGCCACTACACCCCAAGCGCACGCGCTTTCGTGGATTTAACCAGTCATTGGAGATCGCCAAAACCGTGGCCAGACAGTTGCGACTGCCTATTGATACCCACAGGTGCCGCCGCCAACACCACACACAGCCGCAATCGGAACTGGCGCGCGAGCAACGCCTGAGCAATCTAAAAGATGCATTCATTATTGATAAACCCATCAGACAGGCCCATGCGGTGTTAATCGACGATGTGATGACTACCGGCAGTACGCTGAATGAGTTGGCTCGCTGCCTCAAGCAACAAGGCGTCAAACGAGTGGATGCCTGGGTGGTCGCGCGTGCAACGCGGACATAGGCAATTGTCACCCGAACCGGTAAACTACGCACCCTGCTTCCATTCTGTAACGCTATGACAGCTGCAATTGCCATCAACAATCTGAGCAAGACATATAAAAACGGCTTTGAAGCCCTAAGAGGTATTAACCTTGAGGTTCAGCCAGGGGATTTCTTTGCCTTGCTCGGCCCAAACGGTGCGGGTAAATCCACCACCATCGGTATTATTTCTTCGCTGGTCAATAAGAGCGGCGGCTCGGTGTCAATATTCGGCTATGACCTGGACACACAAAAAAACGAGGCTAAAAGCTGCATCGGTCTGGTGCCACAGGAGTTCAACTTCAATGTGTGGGAACCGGCCGAGGAAATTCTGGTTAACCAGGCGGGTTATTATGGTATCCCACGCCAAGAGGCCTACAAGCGCGCCGAGTCTTTACTAAAAGAACTCGACCTGTGGGGCAAGCGCCGGGAAATTGGCCGCAATCTTTCCGGTGGTATGAAACGACGTTTGATGATTGCGCGCGCACTGGTACATCAACCTCGCTTACTCATACTCGATGAACCCACCGCCGGGGTCGACGTGGAGATCCGCAAGTCCATGTGGAATTATCTGACGCGTATTAATCGCGAAGGTACGACTATCGTACTCACCACCCACTATCTGGAAGAAGCGGAATGCCTGTGTCGTAACATCGGAATTATTGATCAGGGTGAGATCCTGCATAACACCTCCATGAAGGCCTTGCTAAAACAGCTGAACACAGAAACGTTCGTGTTGGATACGGAAGGCGATTTTTCGAAAGACTTGGCGCTACAAGATTATCCATTGCGCGTTATCGACGCACACACCTTAGAAATTGATGTCCGCAAGGAGCAGGATTTAAACCAGGCCTTCGCCCAACTGAGCGCGAAAAATATCAAGGTGATTAGCTTGCGCAATAAGGTTAATCGTCTGGAGGAATTGTTTATTGGCCTGTTAAACGCGAAAGAAAAACAAACTACGTCGGCTACTGTGACCACAAAGAGATAACGGCGTAGACATGAAACTTAGCGAACAATACCAAGCCTTCAAGACTATCCTGATTAAGGAGTATTTGCGTTTTGTACGCATCTGGGTGCAAACCATACTTCCGCCGGCGATCACCACAACGCTGTACTTTATTATCTTTGGCAGTTTGATCGGTTCACAGATCGGCGATATGGGTGGCGTGCGCTACATGGAATACATCGTACCTGGATTGATCCTGATGGCGGTGATTACCAATTCCTATTCCAACGTAGTGTCGTCTTTTTTTGGTGCCAGGTTTCAACGCTATGTGGAAGAGATGCTGGTTTCGCCAACACCTAGCTATGTCATTTTGACCGGTTATGTAGCAGGTGGCATGGCTCGCGGTGCCGTCGTTGGCCTGGTTGTCACTCTGGTCTCGCTGATTTTTTCCGACATTACGATACAAAATTACGGCTTAACGACACTGGTAATTATTTTGACATCGAGCATGTTTGCCATAGCCGGATTTATTAATGCCATCTATGCGAACAATTTCGATGATATCTCGATTGTACCGACGTTTATACTGACGCCACTCACCTATCTCGGCGGTGTTTTTTATAGCATCAATCTTTTACCCGAATTCTGGCAAACCGTTTCTATGGCGAATCCGATACTGTATATGGTCAATGCCTTTCGCTATGGTATTATCGGCGTCTCCGATGTAGACGTCGTGACCGCACTCGTTATCATCATTGCATTCAACATCGCCCTGTTCATCTGGGCACTGTCTTTACTCAACCGCGGCGTGGGGATTAGAAACTGATATGAGCAACGAAGCAGTCATCGAAAAAATCGAAACCATTCAGAAAAAGCAATTGCGTTACAAGCTGATCTTCGGTTCAGTATTAGGCGTCATCTGTCTGATTTATTTTTTTACCTTCGCCATGTTCGTCGACAAGTTTCCACCGATATTCTTTGTCATCGAAATGATTACGGCACCCATCATCTTTGTGATGTTTTTTCTGTTGAATCGTATTTCGTTTGGCTTGATCAAAGGCGGCTTTGCCAAGCAATCAGAATTTAGTGCGATTATTGCGGTGATGAAACACGACGACGTCGATACCAAACCAGGAAAAATTCAGGACAGACTGAAATAAAAAAGGGAGAGCCGAAGCTCTCCCTTGAATCAGTATTGTCAGACTAAGCTGACTTTACTTTTTGTTGTACTGCTTACTACGGCGTACCACCAGTGGTGAACACGTTCAGGTTGAACCAGTTCTTACCATCTTCGAAGGAGATGTAGTTCCAGCCGTTGTAGAGAGGAATAGACAGACTGAAGTTACCACTCGCATCAGCAGTCGTTGTCAGTTCCTGACCAGTATAGTCACCGCCTACCCAGACTCTCACAGTTGAGCTCTTTACTGCAGTACCTGCAACTGTAATCGAGCTGGCAGAACCCGCCTGTACTTCGCCGTACTGATTATCAAGAACAGTAGTTCCGTTCTTGATGGAGGTCACTACGAGAACTTCTGGCGCATCCGCACAGGTTGAGTTCACCATACCACCTTGCCACATCCAGTTACCGTCGTTGGCACCAATATCATTAGAGCCGTTGTAGACGTTAACGGTAGCAGAGTATGCATAGTAGCCTTGACCATCCATAGTAGGATCGATGGTAATAACACTGGGTACATCGTTGCTGCTATGCCACTCGTTGTAGTTCAGGTTCCAGTTATTGGACCAAACTTCAACCTGGGAGTTGTTCTTCGTCTTACCGTGGATAACGATGCTACACGCACCGGCCACGTTGACGTCAAACCACTGTCCAGGTGGATTTGGAGTAAATGTAGACGCACCGTAATCGATACTTGTGATTACGTGATCTGGAGTATAGACGCTTGCAGGATTACTAGTTGAGATACGAACGCTATACCAAGCACCGGCGCATTCACCAACACACATGCCGTTTTGCCCGATGTTTAGGTTAATGCTGTTCATACCATCGTACAACGGATTAACACTAATACTGAAAGTTCCATCGGCGTTCAAGGTGATTGGGCCACCAGAAGTACTAACCCATTGCTCACCAAACTCTCCAACATTGTGTCCCCAATCCGCTTGAAAATCGGCAACAGTACGACCATTTTGCAGTAGACCTGCAATAGAGCCGTTCACAGTTACCGACGTAGCAGTACCTGCATCATAGACCGCTTCCCATGTATCCATACGCAACTGTGTTGCTGCTGTTGCACCGTTCATCACGGAAGTGATTGCGATAGGTGGAACGTAGGTGCTTCCTGCTTCAGTGTGTACACCGATGCGGTTGAAGTTCATCCAGTTGAAATCGTGGAATTCAACACCGTTCCAACCTTTGAATACAAGCACTTCGGCAGTGAAATTACCTGTAGTTTCATTGAGCGTAACAACACCGTGATCGCGACCGCCTTCAGCCCAGTTTTCGTAGGCGACACCAAATGGCATTGCAGGATCTGCCGCACCGATTGCCGCAGGATCAACATTACCGCTTACTTTAAGCTTAACTGCCGTCAGCGCTTCAACATCACCCCAGCTGTTTGGTGTTACCACCGTTTCTGCACCAGTTGCATCGACTGCGTAAATGCTAGTGAAGGAGATCAGCGGTGGGAGACCGCCCGAGGTCATAACCGCAAACTCTTTCTGTAATCTACAGTTTGGTTGACCTGCGCCAGGCGCTGGCATGGTGTCAGTAGCACAAACACGGATCCAGTTATGCCCCTTGGACAGGTCGATAGACACACCAGCAACTTTTGTTGCAGTTCCATCTGGATTATCGGTGAACACCGCCTGCTGATGTTGTGGACGGAAACCATAGGTCTCAACCATCAGATCAGTCACTGATATATCAGGAGATTTAACCTTGATCTTGACCTGGCCTGCGCTACCAACATCAAAGCCTTCAAAGGCTGGACTGAACTGGAATTCAACATTGTTCGTGTCTGTTACTTTGACGCCTAGCTCCTGGAAAACACCGCCTACACCCAGTTTAAACGGATCACTGGATGCGATAACATCAGCCGCTAAGCCTTCGCCACCAACAACGAAGTCATCCGCTGTCTTGCTGCCATAGGCAACCACTGCCCAGCGATACTTACCGCCTGTGACCAAGCCTTCCATTCTGTTCCAGATACCGAAGGCTTCGGCATTTTCCAGAACCAGTACGTCACCAAATTTACCTGCGTTTGCAGAAAACTTGAGTGAGATTTCATCTCCGGCAACATGACCTGCACCATTAACCAGACCAACCCAACCATGACCACGCATACGTCCGTCTACGACCACAACGGCGTAAGACGATACGTCAGCGGCATTCTTGGGCGCTGTCCAGGTAAATACTGGCGCGAGTGTTTCACCCGCAGCTGGTTCAGGTAACTTGGTTTCGTTAGCAGGTTTTAGCAGATCGATCTTCTTCAACGCTGCGATAGAGTCAGGCAAAGTTTCACCATCAGCACCGCGCGTCATCAACCAACCACCGTTGATCTTCTTCAACTCAGTTGTGAGTATGCCAGGTCCTTCGGAAGCCATCTGACCACATTCTGCGATCAAGGTATTGGTCGATTCGAACTTAAGTTCGAAAGACATTACCGCTTTATCAGGCTTGCCATTGGCGTCTGTGTCAGCCAAAGCAATATCACTCACCACATCACCAGTGATGCTCATGTCGCAACGCTCGATCATGGTGAAGAATTGATTCAACATGCCCTGGAACTCCACCAGACTCAAACGACCATCACGGTTGATATCGTTTTCATCATCACCTTCGCCGTTAACCCAGTAGAAGTCACCGGTCATGTATGAGCTCAACAAGGTAACATTGCGGTCATCCATGGCGTAAATCCACTTACCAAGAACGTCTTTAACGCCAGACTTGGCAGTGATTTCATCCGCTGTATCGTCGGCATTAAAACCAGCAGATGTGGATTCCATCGTGAAAGAAAATTCCACTTTACCCATTTCTAAACCAGCAAGGTCTTTACCGCCAGTAATTTCCAGCTTGTAGCTGGAACCCAGTTGCAAGGCCTCAGTAGGTACGATCTGGTAGATATATGGATAAGACGGGCTCTTTTCCGCGTTTTTGCCAACATACTGGATACCAGGACGGTCACCCAAACTGCTGCCTTGTAACACTTTCACTAATGCAGTATTGGTATCGATAGGTTCATCAACACCAAAGCGAATGGAAAGCGTAATAGGCGCCGCGTTTTTATCGAAGTCGATAATTGGCGATGCATTTGGCGCGGTTGTATCAACTGCCGAAGCGGTAAAAGTTGCCGTGACAGTTTCTTCCAAAGATTTGCCATAAACGTTGTTTAACGTTGAGGCAGCCGAACCACCGGGGAACTCAACAGTATACTCGCTACCCTGAGTCAGATTCGCTGTCGGATTGAAATACGCAGACAACAAGTCAGGCGAAACACGCCAGCTACCATCTACTTCTGTTCCCGCACTATCCGTCACTTTGATGTTTTGCACAGTACCGCGTGCGATAGACATATTAAAGGTTACGGGGATATCGACGTTCTGTGGCAATGAGACATCAGCGCCACCAAAAGTACCGTCATTGTTAACACTGAGACCTATAACGGTTTCGACTTCTGGTAATGCATCGCTATCCTGTGCGACAAGGTCATTCCCTGTCACATCACCTGCCATCTTTTTGATTATTGTTTGTACTGCAACATAAAGCTCACCGGTATTCGCATCAAACTTACTTGCGAACAAGGTGTAGTGACCGGTAGGAATTTCCTGTCCGTCAATCGTCTTGTCCAAGGTGTAAGCACCGGTCGCGTCTGTCAAGGCCTGCGCGATTGGATCCAGATTTTCTGGATGATCCGCATCGTATAGTTGCACAGTGGCAAACGACAACTCACCGGAACGCATTGCGAGACCGATGTCTTGTAATACCTTTAGTGTTGGTGTCAACACAGGACCGCTGTGATTTGTCGGCGCACTACTCTCGTTGGCTAGTTGCCCCTTTGAACGAGCCTGATTCATTTTTGCTTTAGCCGCTGCCATTGCTTTGGCCTTAGCTACTTCAATCTGACGGGCTGAAGCATTGTTCGCCAAATGTGCCGCAACTCCAGGCTTCGCAGCAACACTATCGACGATGCTCGACAATGTTACCTTACCTGAAATCTTGGTCACGGCGGGCTCACCAACTCCCCCATCACCAAATAGATCTGAACAGCCACTCGCGCTAAGCAATAATGCTAGCGCACTAACTGTTATCAGACCTGATCGTCTAATTGCCATCGGTAATTTCTCCTAATAGATACTGCTTTAATTCGAATTAATACGGCTTGAATAGATACTCTCGATACAAACCTCCACCTCGAGCACCAGGAAGTACAAAAACCAGCTTTCAGGCTGGTGGTACTGCGTGATATCGACGCTTTGATGAGTTTTCTTGATAAGCCTTATGGATGGTGAAACAGGAAATTTTCGTAAATATTCACGTATTTTTATTCATGTTTTACACAAAAAAATAGCTGCCTAACTTTTTTAAGCCGCAAATGTGCGCTCACTAACCAGATACACTACTGACAACCGCTTCTGTTATAAACGGAATTACAGATTAGTTCGTACGAACTATATGAAATTGAGTGTGCCGGAAGAAACACTACAAAGCACATCCTTTTTACTTCGCGACTCTACACTCGGAGTAAATTTTTTACATTTTGATTGGTGGTTTCCAACAGCTCATCGATGGAAACACCTCGCAGATTAGCAACAAGCTGTACTGTATCAGTCAGGTACTCCGGACTGTTGCGCTCGCCTCGGTGATTTGCAGGGGCAATATCGGGTGCGTCCGTTTCAAACGCGATATGCTCAAGTGGCAATGTTGTAACAAGTCGGCGCAGCTTTTGCGCCCGATCGTAACTCAGGGTTCCACCAAAGCCGAGCAGAAACCCCAGGTCGATATATTGTTGCGCCTGTTGTTCACTACCGCTAAAGGCATGCACAAAACCGCCGCGCAATTTCTTGCGTCGCAACAATTTCAACACGTCGTCATGGGCCTTGCGCACGTGTAAAACCACGGGCAAATCCTTGCGCTTTGCTAAATCGAGTTGCGCTTCGAACATCGCGAGTTGTCGTGCACGGTCTAAACCGTTGACAAAAAAATCCAAACCGATTTCCCCGATAGCGACTGGTTTGAAACGCTCAACATAGTCTTCCAGTTGTTCGAGATGTTGCGGAATATGGTCTTCGATATAAACGGGATGCATACCCAAGGCAGGATAGTAACTCTCTTTGAGGGCTGCTGTTTTTAATACATCATCCCAATTCGATGCCGCAATTGCCGGTATCAACAGATGGGTGACACCGAGCCGATCACAATTGGCGATGACTTGCTCGCGATCGTGATCGAACTCGGGACAATCAAGGTGACAATGGGTATCGAAATATTCCATAGCCTAGTTGATAGGGTGTGTTTAGTGTTCGCGTGTCGCTGCAAAGCGTATATCCGGCCAACGCTCTTCGGTGAGATTGAGATTAACACGCGTCGGGGCGATATAGGTCAGATCACCGCCGCCATCAATCGCCAGATTGTCGGCCGCCTTGCGTTTGAACTCTTCGAGTTTCTTGTCATCGTCACAGTAAACCCAACGTGCTGTAGCGACATTGACCGGCTCAAACAGACAATCCACTTTGTATTCGGTTTTGAGACGTTCCGCGACCACATCGAATTGCAGTATACCTACCGCGCCGAGGATCAAATCGTTATTGTTGACGGGTTTGAACAATTGCGTTGCCCCTTCTTCACTCAACTGCTCCAGACCTTTTATCAATTGTTTGCTTTTTAGTGGATCACGCAAGCGTGCGCGACGAAACAGCTCTGGCGCGAAGTTTGGAATGCCCGTAAATTTAATCTTCTCGCCTTCGGTAAAGGTGTCGCCGATTTTTATCGTGCCGTGATTATGCAGACCAATAATATCGCCTGGGAAGGCCTCTTCCACATGCTCGCGTTCCTGTGCCATAAAGGTAATCGCATTAGCAATCAACACATCTTTACCGATGCGCACGTGATGAACCTTTTTGCCTTTTTCATACCTACCGGAACACACACGTAAAAAGGCCACGCGGTCGCGGTGATTGGGGTCCATATTCGCTTGAATTTTAAACACGAATCCACTGAATTTCTCGTCACTTGGTTCGACTGTACGTGCATCGGTTTCACGCGCCTGAGGCGGCGGTGCATATTGGCATATCGCGTCAAGCAATTCTTTCACACCAAAATTATTGATCGCCGATCCAAAATACACTGGCGACAACTCGCCACGCAGAAAAGCCTCATGATCATATTCGTGTGAGGCGCCGCGCACTAACTCGATTTCTTCGCGGAATTCGGCAATCTGCATACCGAACAATTCGTCCAGACGCGGATTGTTCAGACCTTCGATGACTTCGCCTTCCTGTATCTTGCCGCCATGCGTCGCGCTAAAAATATGGATCGCGTCATTATATAAATGAAAAACGCCACGAAAGGATTTGCCCATGCCAATCGGCCAGGTCATAGGCGCACAACGAATCTTTAATACATTTTCGATTTCATCCAGCAACTCGATTGGGTCACGGCCTTCACGGTCAAGCTTGTTGATGAAACTGATAATCGGCGTGGTGCGCAATCGACACACCTCCATCAGTTTAATGGTCCGGTCCTCGACGCCCTTGGCCGAGTCGATCACCATCAAGGCCGAATCCACCGCCGTGAGGGTTCGGTAGGTATCTTCCGAGAAATCTTCGTGACCCGGTGTATCGAGCAGATTCACAATGGCGTCTTTATAGGGGAACTGCATCACCGAAGAGGTTACCGAGATACCACGCTCCTGCTCCATGGCCATCCAGTCCGAAGTCGCATGCCGCGCGGCCTTACGCCCTTTTACAGTACCGGCGAGCTGAATCGCACCTCCGTACAAGAGCAGTTTTTCAGTAATCGTGGTTTTACCGGCATCGGGGTGGGAGATAATCGCAAAGGTTCTCCGACGCCTGATTTGATCAGCCAATGGGCCGTTTTTCATATTCTCAATTCCTTCAGTGTGTACATAAATATGCACACAAACCAGTTCTACCTGATTTACTGTTTTCCCAGCAGAATTACCACCTTAAAACAAGCAAACAGGCGTATAAAAAGTGCATTATAACTTATGGAGCAAGCTCCATAAAAAGTTAAGCTCCTACAAACTCGAGTAGTGCCGCAAAATTATGCCCATCGGCCGCTCTAAGAGCAGCGATATACTGAGTTCTCCGCTCATTCATATCTTCCAGCCTGTATCCACCAGCCCATTCTATTGCTGGCTCACCCAGAAGTTTGTTCAAAACTGCATCGGCCATGACACGTGCATGACGTCCATTTCCATTCGGGAAGGGTTGGATATAAACAAGCCTGTGATGAAACCTAGCCGCTAGCTCTTTCGGCGGATAGGTATCGTTTTCAATCCAGAAACGAGTATCTTCCAAAAGCTGTCGAAGCTGGATAGCAATCTGAACAGGATCTACACCTATATTCTTTTCCGTCCGACGAAAATTCCCAGCCCATTTCCAGACATCACCAAATAGTCGAGTATGTAACTCACAAAAGTATGAGCAGCGCTTAGAGACGACGACTACAAATCCCTGGCGAAAATCAACGCGTCCTCGCGCCCGCCAACGTCGGGATAATAGTCTTTGCGATTGCCGATTTGATTGAAGCCGAGTCGATCGTAGAGAGCGACGGCTGCTTCATTAGATGGTCGAACTTCGAGGAAAATACTGTTCGCATTGCGCCGGCGGGCCTTTTCTATCAGGTATTCCATGACCTCGCCACCGAGCCCTTTATTGCGGCGTCCAGGATCGACGCAAACGTTAAACACATGAGCCTCACCCGCGGCGATAGACATGACACCGTAGGCGATTATTGCGCCTTGTTCTTCCAGAACTGTGCATACATAGCCTACGCGGATGCAGTCGCGGAATATCCCTTCCGTCCACGGAAAGGCATGCCCCTTACGCTCCAAGGCCATAACGCTTGGCACGTCTTCTTCCGCCATGTCGCGGAAATGTCGTTGACTTTCCAGTACCGCGCTCATTGCTGCCCCTTAAAAACCTGCATCGCCAACTTGAGATCGTCCCAGGCGCGACGTTTTTCAAGAGGAGAACGCAACAAATAGGCCGGATGATAAGTCACTACCAGAGGAATATTTTCGTATTTGTGAACCTGTCCGCGCAGCCTACCGACTTTTTCATCTGTTTTGAGCAGGTTTTGCGCCGAAATTCCGCCTACGGACAGAATGATTTTCGGCTTGACCCATTCTATCTGGCGCTTGAGAAAGGACTCACATTTCACCACTTCTTCCGGGCGCGGGTCGCGATTATTGGGCGGACGGCACTTGAGGATATTGGCGATAAATACCTGCTCACGTTGCAGACCGATGGCGAAAAGCATTTCGTTGAGCAATTGTCCGGCGCGTCCGACAAAGGGTTCACCCTGTTGATCTTCATCCTTGCCTGGTGCTTCGCCGATGACCATCAGTTTGGCCTGCACATCGCCGACGCCAAAAACCGTATGGGTACGACTCTGCGACAATTCACACGCGGAACATTGCGCAACCTCCTGTTGCAAAGAATTCCAATCCCAGGCAGGTGTGATTTGTATTTCCGGTTCGGGAATGCTTTTTTCTGGCGCAGGAATATCGACGATTTCAATTTCCTCCGACACTAACGCTGCGACAGGCGACAGTGTTTGCTCGACAATTTGCTCGGCAGGACTTTCTGGCAACGCTTGCGTCGGCCACGCGTCTGCCGAAAAAAAACCGGGACGTGCCTCCCAAGTAGGAATGCCCATGGCCTGCAGATATTGTTGTCGCCGTGTTTCACTCATTTTCGTTGTGGTACTACACATCACCCAGTTGCGGATGCGCCTTGTCTTCCGGGTTAATCAGTTTATTCAAGGCATGGATATAAGCCTTGGCCGAAGCAATAACAATATCCGTGTCCGCACCCTGACCATTCACGATACGCCCGGCCTTCTCCAGTCTGACAGTGACCTCGCCTTGCGCGTCTGTTCCGCTGGTAATGGCGTTGACGTTATACAGTTGCAACTCGGTTTCACTGTGGACAATAGTTTCAATTGCGCGAAACGCAGCGTCTACCGGTCCACCGCCTGTCGACTCGCCGATATGCTCCTGGTCATTGACGCGCAAGGTGATTACTGCATTCGGTGTTTCACCAGTCTCAGAACAGACTTTGAGGGATACGAGTTTGACAGTTTCGTTGACCGATTCGATATCCGCTTCGGTAACCAGCGCCTGTAAATCCTCGTCATAGATATCGTGTTTTTTATCAGCCAGATCTTTAAAGCGCGCGAACACCTGGTTGAGCTCTTCTTCCGAAACAAAGCTCATGCCCAATTCCTGCATACGCGTCTTGAAGGCATTGCGTCCAGAATGCTTACCCAACACCATGCGATTGGCCGACCAACCTACGTCTTCGGCACGCATGATTTCATAGGTCTCGCGACTCTTGAGCACGCCGTCCTGATGGATGCCAGACTCGTGAGCAAAGGCGTTGGCCCCAACAATAGCCTTATTCGGTTGCACCGCAAAACCGGTGATACTGGAAACCAGTCGTGAGGTAGGCACGATGTGGGTGGTATCAATTTGAGTTTCGCAATCGAAGAAATCGCTGCGGGTACGCACGGCCATCACCACTTCTTCGAGAGAGGCGTTACCGGCACGCTCACCCAGACCGTTAATCGTGCACTCGACCTGGCGCGCGCCATTGGCAACCGCAGCCAAAGAATTGGCGACCGCCAGACCTAAATCATTGTGGCAATGTACGGAGAACACCGCCTTGTCCGCATTGGGTATACGCTCGCGCAGTGCGCGTATGGTATTGCCGAATTGTTCGGGCATGGCATATCCGACGGTATCGGGAATATTAAGGGTAGTCGCGCCTGCGTCGATCACGGCTTCGAGTATGCGGCATAGAAAATCGATCTCGGATCGACCTGCATCTTCAGGAGAAAACTCTACATTGTCCGTGTATTTTCGCGCACGTTTGACGGCCTTGACCGCCTGTTCCACCACCTGATCCGGCGACATACGCAGCTTCATCTGCATATGGATAGGTGAGGTGGCGATAAAGGTATGAATGCGCGCGCTATTCGCGCCTTTCAACGCCTCACCGGCACGGTCGATGTCTTTATCCAGCGCCCGCGCCAATCCACACACGGTGCTGTCTTTCACCACATCGGCAACGGCCTTGACCGACTCGAAGTCCCCGGGGCTGGCAATCGGAAAACCGGCCTCAATCACATCAACACGCATACGTTCCAGGGCCTTGGCTATCCTGACCTTCTCATCTCTGGTCATGGAGGCGCCCGGACTTTGCTCACCATCGCGCAAAGTGGTGTCAAATATGATTAATTTGTTGCTCATAAATCACCCAATACTCTGTATATCATGAATACCGATGGATACGGCCGCGCAATACATACGCAAACCGAAACCCTTTAGGGCAGGACAATTAGAAGAAAGGACGAATCAGAGCGTCGCGTACACGCTCAGGAATGATCGTGGTGTTCTTCTTCATTGTTACCTTGGCGGCGCTCAAGCCGTTTCTTGCGTAACAATATCATAGTCATCACCGGACCCGAAAAGACAAACGCCAGGAATATTAAGAACAGAACTTGTGGAGGGCCAAGCGAGACAAACACGAACACCAGCACTACCAGCAGCATGGTCACAAAGGGTACGCGTCCTCTGACGTCGAACTCTTTGAAGCTGTAATAACGGAAATTGCTTACCATTAACACACCACCCAGCACCGTAATCACCCAGGACAGAAAGGGGACTTCGCTGCCGGAGATGCCATAGTCAGCGCCCACCCAAACAGCACCAGCAACCAATGCCGCCGCCGACGGACTGGGAAGACCCTGGAAAAAGCGTTTGTCACTACTCGCCGCCTGGGTATTGAAACGCGCCAGACGCAAGGCCGCGCCGGCGGTAAAGATAAAAGCGCCCAGCCAGCCCAGCTTACCCAGGTCCTGTAAGGCCCATAAATACATCACCAGACCCGGCGCCAAGCCAAAGGACACCATGTCCGCAAGACTGTCGTATTGAACGCCAAACTCACTTTGCGTATTGGTCATGCGTGCCACGCGCCCATCGAGACCGTCGAGCACCATAGCGACAAAGATTGCACTCGCGGCTATCGCGAACTCACCTTTAATAGCGTAGATAATGGCGAAGAAACCACCAAATAGACAGCCGGTGGTAAACAGATTAGGTAACAGATAAATCCCGCGACGACGCGGTTTCTGCGAGAGGTTTTTTTCCATGCGCGTATTCTACACCTGAATTACGTGTTTGGCTGCCCTTCTATGATCGAAGCAGCGGAATTGTGTATCAACGTGGCGATCACCGTAACACCGGATGCAACACGACGCCCGGCCTCAATTTCGATACGCGTGTTAAGCGGCAAATAGACATCGACCGAGGTTCCGGGAAAGAAAAAACCGCAACGATGGCCCTGACCAATGCGCTCTCCGGGTTGCACATAACATTCCGGTCCACGTGGACCGCGTGTTTCAATTCCAAATACGACGTCGTCTTTTTCGTCCGTCTGTATCCAGGAGGCGTGAAAACCACCTGACAAATCTGGGTTCCATTGTTCCATTACCTTGCCTTCAATCGGACTACGGATGGAATACACTCCAGAGCGCGACATGCTGATGCTAATGCGTTTTGCATCGCGTTTAAGCCAGGGGTCTTGCGCATTATCAACACTAGTGACGTATCCATCGACAGGACAGATGACGGCCAGAGGTAAGGGGGGCGATTTGCGAGGAGGATCGCGATAGAGGTAAAACAGTGCGACTAATAAGACAATAAGCGGCAATGCGTACAGATAATGGACGAAATACACCACCGCAGCAGCCACCGCCGCGACTATGAATATAAACCGCCAGCCTTCGCGGGCAACCATAGGATGTCGAGCCGCCACCACTGCCTCCAATCAAGCAACAAATGCGCGCGACACTATACCCCGAGTCGACTCTATAGAAAATAGCCCAAGCTGGATAATCCCTGATAAGCACCGAACCTCAATACCATCATTAGGATAGCAAAAAATCAATTTAACACTGTTTTTCCGATTTGAGATTCGATAATGTAAGTCACAAACTGATACTTCGGTATCGGCACAGGGAAGACAAAATAATCGCCAATACAGGGACGGGGAACACCATGAATATTCAATTCAAGAAATCCGCTATTACCATCGCCATATTGCTTGGTCTCGGCCTGCCGATCAGCCAGGCGCAAACCGCTACAGTCGACAACACACTGGTACAACAGCATGATGCCAATACCTGGCTGGAAATCGATGCCGCGGGGTTTGAGAATAATTTACAAATTCTGCGAAAAGACGTGCTCAATCACGACACCGCGATATGCGCAGTAATGAAGTCCGATGCCTATGGGCATGGGGTCTCCTTGCTGATACATTCCGTCATGAAACTGGGCATCGATAGAATCTGCGTCGCCAATAATTCTGAGGCGCGAAGCGCAAGACTACAGGGGTATCAGGGAAAGATAATTCGCATACGCATTGCTTCAATGAAAGAAATCGAAGAAGGGCTCGCGCTAGACATCGAAGAAATGTCTGGCAGCCTGACCCAGATAAAAGCCTTGTCACAACTCGGCAATAAACATCAGCGTGATATACGCATCCATTTTAATCTGAATTCTGCCGGCATGAGTCGCAATGGTCTGGAGATCGATACCGATATCGGTAAAAAAGATGCATTGGAAATTCTGAAACTACCGCATATCAACATCACCGGCATCATGACCCACTTTCCCGACGAAGAGACGGATGCCATCAAAAAAGGTCTGGCGCAATTCAAACTAGATGCGGACTGGATAATGCGCCAGGGCAAACTGGATCGAAAAAACATCACCCTGCATTGCGCCAACACCTTTGCCACCACGCGTGTACCGGAAACTCATCTCGACATGGTGCGCGTGGGTTCGATGTTATATGGCATGAACGCCTCGCATCTGAAAAAAGTAAAACCCGTAATGTCGATGAAGACGACGGTAGGCAGCGTACACAATTACAAAAAAGGCGACACCGTCGTCTACGACCGCACCTTCACCCTGCAACGGGATTCACAGCTGGCCAATCTGCCTTTGGGATATAGCGACGGCTATAACCGCTCATTTTCCAATCGCGCGCAGGTGTTGATTAACGGGAAACGTTTTCCGATAGTTGGCAAGATCACCATGAATACCGTGATGGTCGATGTCACCGGCAGCAATATCAAACCAGGGGATGAGGTCGTGCTCTTGGGAGAACAAGGCCAAGAGTCGATATCGATGAATGAATTGATGGCCTCTTCATATACTTTTTATGGTGAGTTCTTTATGAATGTGGGTTATGCCAATCCACGGTTTTTGAAATAAGTCGTACTTCCCCGTGGACAGATGTAAATATATTAAATGGTCGCTTGGACAGACCGCATTTCTCATCCACGGTGACAGTATTTCGAATCCCGGCACCGCATCGGAAGGATGTATCATTATGAGTTATTCGACACGAATGAAGATATCGAACAATGCAGATAAATCTCTCAAGGTGGTGAAATAATAATGCGAACGATATTGACGATCTTTTTGATACTTTTCACACCGCCAATTTTTGCACAAAATATAGCAATGCCCGATTGCACGGGAATAGAGAACTACCCTGCCAGTATGGCATTTGTTCATCTTAAAAATGCCGGTATTACATCTAATGACAAAATAGATTTTTCTCGCACGACGGTTAGTCGACTCGCTTCAGAGAAAAAAGAACACAATGTATTCCAACAAGTCCACTTGGTGGCTTATCAGGAGAAGTCTGGCAAGAAATTTTCACTGATAACGTTTAACGATGTATCAAGCGAAGAATGCTCAATGAGCCAGGCTGAGGTTTACCTTATAGACAGGCGCTTGGACAAGTAACGAAAGGGATATCGATCGATATTTCTAAGCGCTTTTTTTGTCACGATGAATCTGAAATCAGTTTTTGATCTGATTCTTTTTCCAATTTTGTTCGACGACGGCTACCGACGATATCGAAGAAAAACCCGGTTAATGGATTAAAGCGATTGATACGAAAAATCAGGCGTATCGGACTGACCCGTCGCTTCCTACGCATTTCGCGTATCCTGGGTAAAAACATAACCACCGTCAGCAGGCGCAATAGAAACGACAAAATGAAAATATTGTATAAGGCCGTCAGCCAATCAAACTCGATACCGAACAAAGTAAAATGTTGCGGCAACACGCTGCCAAGTACACCACCGAGCATTGCGCCAAAGAACACGCCAAAACCGGCGGCGACATTATGCAAGGCCAGAAAAGTTACTCGACGATTGGCTGGAATCAGTTCGTACAAATAGTTACTCGCACTCAGATTGAAGCCAGCCCAGGCAAAGCCGCTCAGCGCCTGGGTAAACAACAGGTAGTAAAAATTACCCGAGAAAATCCACATCAAGGGAATTAGCGGAATCAAGGAACCGCATACTATCATGGTCACCCGATTGCCGAACACATCGGAGATTCTTCCCCAGCGGTTCAAGGTCAAAAACTGGATTAACACCGCGGCAGCGGTACACACCATGAACTCCATATAACTAAAGTGCAGATCGCGCAGCAAATACACGGAAAAAAACGGCGAGGCCACGGCAACCGAAAACTGTATCAAGGCAAAGAAAAGTGAAAAGTGTAAAAACGTCGAACTACGTAGCCATTGACTCCAGTGGCAATCGTCAACAGGTGCTTCTGTTGCGTTTGAATGCGCAGGTGGGTCGTACATCATCGCCAGATGGTAAATCGAAACCACCCGTGCCACGCAGGCCACAGTAAAGATAATGAAGTAGCCATTGAGCGTCGCTTCCCGCTCGTCAAACCAGTGCAGGATATAGCCGGCAGCGATCAGGGCCACAAACGAGGTCAAACTGGCAATCTTGGTCCGCAGCGCAAAATAGCGCCCGCGTTTGCGCTCATCGACCAGATCGCCCATCATGCTCGTCCACTGGGGGATGGTCAGATTGCCCGAGGCATAGTAAAGCACCACGCTGGCAATCATCAGCGGTACGGCATAGTCGGGAAACCAGAGCGGTAATATGGCCAGAGGCACCCAGGAAAAGCCTTGGCCGATGGCGCCGGCCAGGATAATCCGTTTACGGTGTCCGGTTTTATGGCCTAACCACGCCGAGAGTAATTGAATAAACGAGGCCAGCAATGGCGGCACCGAGGCCAGAAACCCGATCTGACTGGTGGATGCCTTGAGGAACACCGCATAGGCGCTGAAATAGCTCTCCCCCGCCCCCGCCATCACGGAATACGAGGCCCCATCCCGGATGGAATGCCGTAAGGATTTATTTGTTATAGGATCCTTGGAAAATCTATTAACCACGTTTTTGACCAAAGATAAAAATTGGAGTGTCTCAGATATCTGTTGGCGGATAGAGTTCCGGGATTCTTGAGGGGATTTACGAAGTGATTAGTAGAAAGCGCCAGGCTAATTGTGTGATAAAAAGCTGCGTTGACACGGTAAAGATGATGATCAATAGTAATATAATTCTAAGGGATTAAAGCAGGGAGGTAATCGCAATGTCCGGGAATGCCCAAGCTGCAGTCAATGAAAAATATGCCGGCGAACGATACAAACCGAAAGTGCCAGCTTGCGCCGAATCCAAAATTGAATTGAACTTTAATGGCAGTCGCTTGTTGATGACAGTAAAGGGTGACAAAAATCGCTATTTTACTTATCAAGCGGTATCCGGTCGCCCAAATCAAAGCGGTAAATTCGTTTATTCTGATGAACGACAGAAAAAGGCCTTTGAAGGACCAATACAGCAGGCGGATTACTGGATTAACCCCGACGAGATTTGGGAAAACTCCTGGTATAAATTCTGGGTCTCAGACGAGGCATGGGGTGAGTTTCGTATCACCATACACCCCTATCCGTCTACCAAGACCCATGGTCGCGGAGGTTTCTTCATCCACGGCGGAACCGTTAGAGGCAGTGCCGACTGTATCGATTTAACTACCCATATTTCTCAATTTATAAAAGACTTGAAACGTGAGCTTAACGGTCGCCTGAACAGTTACGTTCCACTTCGGGTCAGGTATCACTAGGCCTTGACCATGCTCAATAAAGGGATAGTGATTGCATTGCTTCTGCTAAGTGGTTTCATCATATACATCAATGCTGCAAGCCTGTTTGAGGCATATGGCAGCGGACCACCGTATTTTTCCAGAACCACAAATATGGACAAATGGGTAAATCCCCTGCCGACACTTGCTGTGCTAGACATCATTTTCGTGATTATTGCCTGGCTAGGCGCAAGGAAATTTATTAAAAGCAAGCGATAGCGGCTTATGTGTTTTGCGTCCTCAGAGACCTCAACATTGCAGACACACCTACACAATATTCAAAAAAAAAGCACAGCATTTTAAAATGCTGTGCCTTTCAAACTACTAGACTCACCCCTAAAACTTTTCTTCCACTACATGTCGACAATACACACAGTGAAGAAATAAAGTCTTAGTTCTTATCCTTATCGACCAACTTGTTGCGTCCAATCCACGGCATCATGTCGCGTAGCTTGGCGCCAACGATTTCGATTGGATGCTCGGCATTCAGGCGACGCATGGCAGTCATTTCAGGATAGCCTGACTGGCCTTCCAGGATAAATTGCTTGGCGTATTTACCTTCCTGAATATTCTTCAGCGCTTGACGCATCGCTGCGCGACTTTCGTCGTTGATAACGCGAGGACCAGTCACATACTCACCATACTCTGCATTGTTTGAGATGGAGTAGTTCATGTTGGCGATACCGCCTTCATACATCAGGTCAACGATCAGCTTTAATTCGTGCAAGCACTCGAAGTAGGCCATCTCTGCTGGATAACCGGCTTCAGTTAGCGTTTCGAAACCAGCCTTAACCAGTTCAACCGCGCCGCCACACAATACCGCTTGCTCACCGAAAAGGTCGGTTTCACACTCGTCGCGGAAAGTAGTTTCGATGATACCGGTACGACCACCGCCGATAGCAGAGGCATATGACAATGCGATTTCTTTCGCCTTGCCAGAAGCATTCTGTTGAACAGCAATCAGGTCAGGGATACCGCCGCCGTTTTTGAATTCATTGCGTACGGTGTGGCCAGGTGCCTTTGGTGCGATCATGATTACGTCGAGATCACTACGTGGGATGATCTGGTTGTAGATGATGGCGAAGCCGTGTGCGAAAGCCAGGGTCGCGCCTTTCTTCAAATGCGGCTCGATTTCCGCTTTATACAACTGTGACTGGAATTCATCCGGCGTCAAAATCATAACCAGATCCGCACTGGCAACCGCTTCAGGAACGTTTGCCACTTTCAAACCGGCAGATTGCGCCTTGGCCGCAGAAGCAGATGTTGGACGCAGACCAACGGTAACATCAACGCCAGAATCTTTCAGATTGTTAGCGTGGGCGTGACCTTGTGAACCGTAACCGATGATGGAAACCTTCATCCCTTTGATGATGTTCAGGTCCGCGTCTTTATCGTAATAAACTTGCATGTTCTCTCACCTCAAAATAATAAAATCAAAATCGTTTCAAACCACAACGTGGTTTTTTATCTAAAGCTGTAAGGTACGCTCGCCACGGGCAATACCAGAAACACCCGAACGCACAACCTCCAGTATCAAATCACCAGCTACCGCTTTGAGAAAGGCATCAAGTTTGTCACCCGGTCCTGTCAGCTCTACGGTATAAGTGGTATCCGTTACATCAATAATATTGCCGCGAAAAATATCTGCCAGACGCATAATCTCTTCACGCTGACCAGCCGATTCAGTCGTACACTTGACCATCATCAACTCGCGTTCGATATGCGGACCTTCTGTCAGATCGATCAACTTGACCACGTCTATCAGCTTGTTTAACTGTTTGGTGATCTGCTCAATTATTTCTTCCGAGCCAGTAGTCACAATCGTCATACGCGAAAGCGAAGCATCTTCTGTCGGCGCTACTGTCAGTGATTCTATATTGTAACCGCGTGCCGAAAACAATCCCGCCACACGTGACAATGCACCGGCCTCATTTTCCATCAACAGAGAAATGATATGTCTCATCATGCCAACTCCCTATCCGAAGACATACGCATTTCGTGATGCGCCTTGCCTGCTTCAACCATGGGGTAAACATTCTCAGACTGGTCTGTAATGAAATCCATAAACACTAAACGATCTTTCATCTTAAAGGCTTCTTTCAAAGCGTCTTCAACATCGCCTGGCTTTTCGATACGCATACCGACATGGCCATAGGCCTCGGCCAGTTTCATAAACTCAGGCAAGGCATCCATATAAGACATGGAGTAACGACCTTCATAGGTAAACTCCTGCCACTGACGCACCATACCCAGGTAGCGATTATTCAGATTGATAATCTTCAGCGGCAACATGTATTGCTTACACGTGGACAGCTCCTGGATACACATCTGAATACTGCCTTCGCCGGTAACCACCGCCACAGGCTTATTCGGATGCGCCAATTGTACGCCCATTGCCGCCGGCAGACCAAAGCCCATAGTGCCCAGACCACCGGAGTTTATCCAACGACGAGGCTTATCAAACTTATAAAACTGCGCCGCCCACATCTGGTGCTGTCCAACGTCGGAGGTCACAAAGGCATCGCCCTTGGTGACTTCCCACATTTTTTCGATAACAAACTGTGGCTTGATCAGTTCACTGCTGCGGTTGTAATACAAACACTCTTTGGCGCGCCACTCTTCGATCTGCGCCCACCACTTGTCCAGCGATTCCTTGTCCGCTTTTTTGCGTGACGTTTTAAGCGCCTTATTGATATCCGTAAGTACGCGTTTAACATCACCAACAATCGGAATATCGACTTTTACGGTTTTTGAAATCGACGCGGGATCGATATCCACATGGACTATCTTCGCGGTGGGACAGAACTCGGCGAGTTTGCCGGTAACACGATCGTCGAAACGCGCACCGATCGCGATCAACACGTCACACTCATGCATAGCCATATTGGCTTCATAGGTTCCGTGCATACCCAACATACCCACGAACTGCTTATCCGTAGCGGGATAGGCACCCAGGCCCATCAAGGTATTGGTAATCGGATAATTCAAATACTGGGTAAACTCGACCAGCTCTTTCGAGGCATTGCTCAGCACCACGCCGCCACCGGTATAAACCATCGGGCGACGCGCAGATAAAATCAGCTCAACCGCACGCTTGATCTGTCCCGGATGCCCCTTGACTACCGGATTGTACGAGCGCATACGCACACTCTTGGGATGCTCGTATGGAATCTTGATGCGCGGATCGGTCACATCCTTAGGAATGTCCACCACAACCGGGCCCGGACGGCCAGTCGTCGCAATATAAAATGCCTTTTTCAGCGTCATCGCCAGGTCTTCGACGTTTTTGACCAGGAAATTGTGTTTAACACAAGGGCGTGTAATACCAACGGAATCCACTTCCTGGAAGGCATCACTACCGATAACCGGTGTGGGAACCTGACCGGTGATAATGACCATCGGAATCGAGTCCATGTAAGCGGTCGCGATACCGGTGATAGCGTTTGTCGCTCCTGGCCCAGAAGTTACCAGACACACACCGGGTTTGCCGGTAGAACGCGCATAACCATCGGCCGCATGCGTGGCTGCCTGTTCGTGGCGTACCAGTACGTGTTCGACATCGCTTTGATTGTAGATCGCGTCATATATATGTAGTACCGCGCCACCGGGATATCCAAAGACGTATTTAACGCCCTCGTCTTTTAAAAATCTGATGAGTATTTCAGCACCGCTGAGTTCCACGCCGTTCTCCTGCGCCTATTGTTGGTTAAGTTTTAACCGGATCAATACCGGAACGGCGCATATTACTGCAAAAAAAAACCGATGGCACTTTATTTTGTACTCTCTGAGAGAAAAGTGGGGTAAAGATAGATATTATTAGTCTATTCTATGTCAATTGTGGGAAATCGATATCCGTCCATCTATTACCAAGGGGGTAATACCGCTTTGTTGTTGATTTGTTGTAGAATATGCGCCTGTTTTTAGGACACCTCTGAGTGAAATTCATCCTGACGCCTGCATACCGACAACTCATCCAATCCTGGTTGATATCTGCCAGACAGGCGAAGAAACTAATTCCGGTTATATCAACTTGCGATTAATGACAGAACCCCTAACCCAACAAGGCGTCATCATCATACAGGGCGTCACCCGCGACGGTCGAAAATTTCGTCCGTCTGACTGGGCCGAGCGCATGAGTGGCATGTTGTCGACTTTTGGCAAGGACCACCGCATACATTATTCGCCCTTGCTCAAACCGATATCCTTCGGCGGCGCCAAAAGCGTGGCTTTGCATTGCTCGCTTTTAGAGACGCACCCAGGTATCTACAATCAATTAATTGATTTCGCACGTCGCAACGAGCTGGTAGTCGTTGACGAATCAGGAAAAGAAATCGAGATGTAAACCGCCTATGCCTCGACGAAAGTCGAGTCGACTTCCTCTTCACCGCTCAGGCAAACACCCAGGTCGCGCAAGATTCCGTCATTGATGTTGTATATCCAGCCATGCAATGTGAGTTCCTGGCCTCGCGCCCAGGCATTACTCACGACATCGGTTCGCGCAGTATTTAATAACTGGCGCAACACATTCAGTTCGCACAAGGTATCGATCTGGTCCAGACGCGTACTGAGTTTATCTATGGTGTCGCGATGCTGCTGCAATACTTCGCGCACGCTGCGCAGCCATTTGTGTATTCTTCCGGATGTGTTGCCATCCAGAGCTGCCGCCACCCCACCGCACCCATAGTGACCACACACTATAATATGTTTCACCTTGAGCACATCGACGGCGTATTCAATCACCGACAGACAATTTGGATCATCAAGATAGACAAGATTGGCCACGTTGCGGTGAACAAATAACTCACCTGGCAACATACCAACAATTTCGTTTGCGGGCACACGACTATCTGCGCAACCTATCCATAGGTATTGCGGTGCCTGCTGCCCGGACAATTTGGCAAAAAACTCGGGATCAATTCCCTTTATTTTTTGGGCCCAACGCTTGTTGTTTTCAAACAGCTCCGGGAGATTTAACATGCAGCCTCGTATTCCTCAGTAGTTAGTACTTATTTATTTTCCATCAACCACTCGCGCCATTCATCAAACAAACGTTTGTCTGAGGAAGCGACTGCAGAGCGCGGCTCCATCGTGCCGACAAATACTGGCTCGCCGGAGAGTGTGCAGGCATGCCCACCGCTTTCGAGCATGATGAGATAGCCGGCCGCATAATCCCATAACTTTTGCCGCCCATGCAAATACAAATGCCCCCGCCCGCACGCCATCCAGCACCAGTCGAGGGCAACAGAACCAAAACTCCGTTGAGAGCTAAACGGTGGCGCTTTGATCATGCGCTCTAATAAAACTTCGGGCAGACGCTTGTAATCAACGATAGCAACAGATTTACGCAACGGGACTTCTATAGGATCGTTTTTGATGGGCTGACCATTGAGAAACGCGCCTTTACCCCGCTCGGCCATAAAACATTCTTCGCGCATGGGATCGTAGACCACTCCCATTTGCAACTGTCCGTCCTTGATAAACGTCAGCGATACCGAAAAATAGGGAATGCCTGCGGCAAAATTACTGGTACCGTCCAGAGGATCCAAAACCCACAAACCCTGGTCAGAGGCCTTAAACAAGTCCTCGTGCTGTTGTTTGCTCATTTCTTCACCGAGAAACGCGTATTGTGGCCACACTTTTTTCAGCTCCTCGGAAATGCGTTTTTGCATTACCAAATCGGCATCTGTGATGTAGCTACCATCACTCTTCAGCCGATGCGAGACATTCTGATAACGGGGACAGATTTCCTCAATGGCGACACGTTTAACGATGTTAGCAACAGAATCCAGCATATTATTGATTGACAAAGGATAGAATTAGTCTTGTACTTTACAGTGAAACAGCAGTTAGGTCGAGCGAATTGCTCGGCGAAAAGCTTAAAAAGTATCGAACGGTTGACGATAAAGGAGGGACGGAAAGATGCCGCTGATGAAAATGGAATGCAATATCAAAATAGAAGCGATACAAAAGAATAGCCTTTTGCAGAAGATGTCGGACTTGACCTCTCGAATACTCGGCAAACCAGAGAGTTATGTGATGTGTATTCTGGAGGACGGCAAAAACATGAGCTTTGCTGGAAATAGCGAACCGGCATGTTATGTGGAGTTTAAAAGCCTGGGCTTGCCAGAAGATAAAACCCAGGATTTATCCAAGGCCATTTGCGAACAGATTTCCGAAAACATCGGGATTACATCCGGACGCATATATATTGAATTTTCCAATGCCCAGCGCCATCTTTGGGGTTGGAATAACGGGACATTTTAGACATGTTTAAAACGTTGCTCTATTTAGGTTTATATGGGTCAATCGCCAGCATTGGCTGGTTTATTTATGATTCAATGGAAAATAACGAAAAACCCATGCAGGAAATCCAGGCGCGTATCAATACGCTGACCAACAAACTATCTGAGGGCGACAATAAAGTCATATATCGTTGGAAAGGCGACAAAGGACAATGGGTTTATGGCAATAAAGTACCCAAAGATCGCGCGCATCTTGCGGAAGAATATGATTACAGAAAAGAGCTGGAATTATTGAGATCCCTGCCTAAAGAGGCCTTACCAGTTCAATCGAATATACAGGGCGAGGAAAAAGAAGTTCCAACCGGTGAAGGCTTTGTTATTCCCGGCATTCCAAGCCTGGATCAGGTCGCCAAATTACTGGAAGGCTCAACCAACATAGAACAAAAGCAACAAGAGCGGCTCAATAGAATCGACAGAGCGCTGCAGGAACAGTAGCGCCACACTTTTTTCGCAACTCCAATCAACGTTATACTGGAGCGCAATTGAAAAGGACTTTGCCACCATGCGCGCGCTCTGGATCGAAAATCGACATATTTCTTTCAAAGAAAATCTACCACTCCCTGAACCAGCAATTGGCGAAGCGCTAATACGACCTCGTTTAGCAGGTATCTGTGGAACCGACATACAATTATCGAAAGACTATTACGAGTTTTGCGGTATACCGGGGCACGAATTCGTTGGTGAAGTCATCGACGCGCCAGAAAACGAAGAATGGACAGGCCGTAGAGTTGTCGGTGAAATCAATATCTCGTGCGAAAAATGCGCGATGTGTTTGCAGGGTTTGAATCGACACTGTGAGCAAAGACGCGTGCTTGGGATACGCAACCAGGCAGGTGTGTTCGCCGAACGCTTTGTGTTACCCATTCGAAACCTACATGTCGTACCAGATACTATTGATGACGCCGACGCAGTTTATGTGGAACCCCTGGCCGCTATTCTGCGCATACGTGAGCAAGTAAACATAGAAAAACAAACTTCGGTATTAATTATCGGCGCGGGAAAACTGGGACTGTTGGCAGCTTTAGCCTTAAAGCAATATAGCAACAACATTTGTGTAATCGCGTTTTACGAATACCAACGTCAGTTGTTGTCACGCATAGGAGTTGAATATCTGGAACACCTGCGTGAGAACCGTCAACTATGGGATGTGGTCATCGATGTCACGGGCTCACCAAGTGGTTTTAATGATGCATTATCAGCAGTACGCCCCCAGGGCAGCGTCGTCGTCAAAAGCACTTACGCCGACACCATCAAAACTCACCTGTCACGTATAGTCGTCGACGAAATCAGCATCATTGGTTCACGCTGCGGGCCTTTTGCACCTGCGCTTGAATTATTGTCACAAGGGCTCAAACCTTTGCTACTTACCCATAGCGTCTTCGAATTTGAAAATGCGATTGAGGCCTTTCGTTGTGCGCAGAAAAAAGGTGTGACCAAGGTAATAATCGATTTCGCCCGTTTAGAGTGGAATTTTACGCAGCGTTTGTAACGGCGGCTTGGATACAACACCACGACTACCGATCATGCCTGCCAGCCCAACACCGACACCGCCGCCAATCAAACCGATCAGCCAGACCTCGACATTAAAATACATGGGCATATTCAACACGAACCTGGCAATGACCAGGGCCAATACACTGGCAACTATCGCTGCCAATATACCCGCGAGCACGCCGAGCATAATAAATTCGGAAGACATCGCCTGTAAGATTTGTTTACGCTGCCCTCCCAAGGTTCTCAATAATGCATTCTCTAACAGACGCTCATCATGGGTTGCCTGTATACCGGCGTATAACACCATCAGTCCTGCCAACAAGGTAAATACAAACACATATTCCACCGCCATCGACACGCGCGCGATAATCGCACGCACATGGGTCATGATTGATGCCACATCAAACACGGTAATCGACGGAAACACTTGCGCCATTTCGTTGAGTACGCGGTACTGATCGGGTGGCAAATAAAAGTTTGTCATATAGGTTTGCGGAAAACTGTCCACTACACCCGGATTGACGACAACAAAAAAATTGGCTTTGAATGAATCCCAGTTAACTTTTCGAATATTGACGACCTCTGCCGTAAATGTGTCTCCTGCAACGCTAAACGTCAGTATATCGCCCATGCCCACACCCAGTGTTTTTGCAATCCCCTCCTCCATGGAAACCCAGGGCTTGCCCTTATCAGACTCCGTCCACCAGCTACCTTCTAGCAAAATATTGTCGGGCGACATTGCTGTCGAATAGGACAAATTGAATTCTCGCTCCACCAGTCGTTGTGCGCGCTCATTCGTATAGTCTTTTTCCGAAATCTCCTTTTCGTTCAATCTTATTAAACGCCCACGTATCATCGGATAAAACTCTGGTACGGATAATTTTTGCTCACGAAAAAATCGCTGCATGGGCTCAACATTATCGGGCGGGATATTGATAATAAATCGATTCGGCGCGTCCTGCGGCAAAGTGTCCTGCCATTCATTGAGCAAATCACCGCGAATTATTGTGAGCAGGAGTAAAACCATAATGCCAAGACCAAAGGCAACAATCTGTACCACACTGGCCGCTGGACGACGCGCAACATTGGCCATACCGAACAACCATGCGCCACCGCCTCGCTCGCGAGTGGTGCGGATAAAACGCACCAGCAACCAGGCAACAAATGTCAGAAAAAGCAGTGCGGCGAACGTACCGGCGACCATATAGATACCCAATTGAACATCACCTGCCTGCAATACCATTAACACCGCTAATACGATTGCACCAAGCGCATACGTCATAAAGCCTGGAGCACCCAGCGCCCCCAGGTCACGGCGCAGCACACGTAAGGCAGGCACGCTGCTCAATTGCAGCAAAGGCGGCAGCGCGAATCCGAGCAAGGTCACCATGCCGGTGGCAATACCGAGTATTGCCGGCATAAAACCAGGCATGGGGAGATTGACTCCGACCAATGATCCCAGGACGCTAACCAATAATTGATGTGTAACAAAACCAATCACGCAACCCGTGATGCTACCTAATACACCCAGAATAAGCATTTGTAGAAAAAAAATACGTGATACCGTCCCATGCGTGGCACCGACGCAACGCATAATGGCGCAATGATCAAGGTGTCGCTGGGCGAAACGACGTGCTGCAAGCGCAATTGCAACCCCAGCCAGAATAACGCTTGTCAACGCCGCCAGGCCGAGAAATTGTTGCGCACGTTCAAGTGCCGTACGAATTTCTGGTCGCGCGTCCTGGATTCCCTGTACGCGCACACCTCGCTGCAGGTTGTCATCGACAAATTGGCGAAACGTCTGGACGCGTGAGCTTTCACCACTGATGAGCAGGTTGTAACTAACGCGTGACCCTTCCTGCACCAGTTGCGTTGCGAGCAGGTCTTGCTGATTAATCAGAATACGAGGCGCGATTGCCATGATATCGCCACCGCGTCCGGGTTCAGAACTGAGTATGGCGTCGACGCGAAACTCTTTTGCCCCAAGCGAAACACTATCACCAACTTTTATATTGAGGCTGGAAAACATGCGCGGTTCCAACCAAACGCTGCCCGGCGCCGGAACACTATCGATTACTTCGTCGGGCGCGAATAACTCGCGTGCAATTCGTAAATTTCCACGCAATGGATAACTTTCATCAACGGCCTTGAGCGAGCCAAGTTGATTACCCTCGTCACTTACCGCCATACTGGGAAAGCTGACGTTTTCTGAAGTGCGCAATTTCATACGTAAGGCTTCGTCGCGAAACCGGGTATCAATCGGGTGGTCGCTGCTAATGACGACATCAGCGCCGAGTAACTCATTGGCCTGTTGCTGTAAGGCAAGATGGATACGGTCAGTAAAAAAACCCACAGAGGTAATGGCAGCAACCGCGACAAGTATCGCTGCAAGCAGTACACGCAATTCTCCGGATCGCCAATCACGGCGCAAAAAGCGCAAAGCCATTCTGAATGTCGGCGCACGTACGCTCATGTTGTCTGCACCAGTTCACCGGCCTCAAGCACCAAGCGACGCTGACAACGACTGGCGAGTGCCTGGTCATGCGTCACCAACACCAAAGTCGTTCCAGACTCGCGGTTGAGTTCAAACAACAAATCCACGATTGTTTGCCCTGTACGCGCGTCGAGGTTTCCAGTGGGTTCATCGGCTAACAACAATTTCGGATCTGGCGCGAAGGCACGCGCAATTGCTACCCGTTGTTGTTCACCACCCGACAGTTGACGAGGATAATGATGCACGCGTTTCTCAAGTCCAACGCGGGTGAGCTCTGCCATCGCCTTGTCACGCGCATTCGGCGCATTTAACAATTCCAGCGGCAACATCACATTTTCCAACGCTGTCAAACTGGGTAATAACTGGAATGATTGAAACACGAAACCGATGAGTTGTCCGCGCAACAAGGCACGTCCATCTTCGTCAAGCCGGAAAAAATCTTCGCCGTTTAGCACAACCTTTCCTGAGCTTGGCACATCCAATCCCGCAAGTATTCCGAGCAAAGTCGATTTACCCGCACCAGACGTACCGATAATTGCGACAGACTCGCCGGTTTGAATCGTGAATTGAATATCCTTTAAGATGTCCAAACTGCCGTCAGGACTGGCAACGCTTTTGCCCAGTCTTTCGACATTGATAAGAGGTGTTTGTGTATTCATGATTTTTCGTGTCGTTTTACTACTCTTCTGTTTAGCGTTTATACCACAAGTCCATGCCAAACCCGTGATCATGGTGTTTGGTGACAGCCTCAGCGCCGGTTATGGACTACCAACTGGCAAAGGCTGGGTCAATCTGTTGCAACAACGTATCGATCAACGCCAATTAGGTTATGAGGTCATCAACGCCAGTATTAGTGGTGATACTACTAGTGGGGGCCTAAACCGCCTCAATCAAGCCCTGCAAAAACATCGGCCAGTGCTGGTAATTATTGAACTGGGCGCGAATGATGGTTTGCGTGGTCTCTCATTAAAAGAAATGCGTCAAAATCTTGAACAGATGGTGGATAAAGTCAAGGCTACGACGGCTCATGTGCTCCTGGTCGGTATGGAAATGCCACCTAACTACGGAATTGCCTTTACCCGACGCTTTAAGCAAACCTATGACAACATCAGCGAAGAAAAGTCTGTTCCGCTTGTGCCCTTTCTAATGGAAGGCTTTGCTTCCGATATGAAATATTTTCAGCGAGATCGTGTTCATCCGAATGTTGATGCGCAAATACTTATTCTCGACAATGTGTGGCCGAGTCTGGAAAAAATGCTTTAAGACTATGCTGGACCGGATGCCAGGCGATGCGCAGCCCGAGTAGTTTCCGGTAATTTGTAGCGGGTCACACACGCCATGACATAGTGTATGGCGCTATTCAAACTTATTTTATGACCAGCAGAAACATAAATCGGCGCCACACCCTGGCGGGTTCGCAACACAGCTCCAATGACTTCACCCTTGTCCTCAAGCGACACCCACGAACCTTTTTCATTTGGCACTTCTGCATGAGTACCACACAGGCGTGTCTTGCCAACGCCTATCGTCGGAATATCGGTGATCAAACCCAGATGACAGGCGATTCCCAATCGACGCGGATGCGCATAGCCCTGTCCATCGCAAAGTATCATGTCAGGCAAACGCTCAAGATTTGCCAGCGCATGCAAAACAGCCGGAACTTCTCGAAAAGATAACAGTCCAGGGATATACGGAAACAACACCGGCTTGTGTATCACGGAAGATGACAGCCATTCCAGGGAGGGGAATTTCAACGTCGCGACCGCTGCGCGTATTGTGTTTCCATCTCCCGGAAATCCTGCATCAACTCCCGCGACGACTTCAGGTGGCTCGAAACTATCTTCAAGCAATAATTGCTCGCGCAACGATTGCTGAATAGCGACGGCTTCTTTTGCAGTCACATCCCAGGCATGCGTTTGTAACCACTTACTATAAATTTTATTACGCACGTTTCTTGATAAAGCCGATAAATAGGTCTATTAAATTAAGAATACGGGTGATCGGCTTCAACATCCATCTCTTGGAGGAACATACTTATGGATAATCGTTGGACCAGCCGTATTAAATTATGCATGAATGTTGTTATACATTATTCTCCTTTAGGCCTTATTCGAGGTAAAACTCGCGATATCAGCCTACAGGGAATGTTTGTGGAATTACCCAATATTTATCTCGGTAGCGACGAAGACATCGAAATCACGTTTTCGCCACCATTTGGCAAAACACCGCGCCCAGCCTGCGTAAAGGCACGAGTCGTCCACAGCACCGATAACGGTATTGGCCTAAAGCTTCAGAATTACCAGTTAAGTTACTTCTAAACTCTCTCCTTTGTCTAACCCAGGCGCCGGTTGTTTCTAATAACCGGCGCCTTCTGGGTGTTGTGTCTTTGCAACAGTTTTCATTTCCTTCAGATTGTCGTCTAATAGCACAATAGACCGGCAACAATTATGCATTGTCGTATTCCCATAACCAACGAAGGTGATGACAAGGTGAAGAACGCTTTTTCCAGATTGATAGTCATTTTTGGCTTTATACTCTGCTCACCGCTGATGGCGGCTACGTCGTATGTATCAGACGATTTCGAGATTACCTTACGCTCTGAAAAAGGTAGCGGTAAAAAAATCCTGAAAATGTTAGCGACCGGCACGCCGTTGGAAGTACTGGAAAGAGACGACGAGGAAGGATATGCGCTGGTACGCACCAGTTCGGGAACAGAAGGCTGGGTGCTGACACGATACCTGAGCGCGCAACCTGTCGCGAAAACTCGCCTTGAAGCAGCCACTGATCGCATGCAGAAAATGCGCACAGAGATTAAGGAGCTGAAAGACCAGGTTGACGAGCTCAAGTCATCTAACGCAAACCTTGAAAAATCCAGCACCAAACTTTCCAAGAACGAAGAAAAACTGCAAAAAGAAATTGAGACGATTAAAAAGGTTTCTTCCGACCAACTCGCCTTGTATGAGGAAAATCAGCAGTTGAAAAGTGAACTGCTTACGCTGCGACGCGATATTCAAAATGTGCAACAGGAAAAAATTCGACTGGAAGACGATTCGGCAAAAGACTGGTTCTTAATAGGCGCCGGTGTTTGCATCGCTGGCATTATTGGCGGACTGGTAATGCCAAATGTCACCTCGCGCCGTCGTTCGAGCTGGAGCTCACTATAGGCTTTAGGCGGCACGGCTTGCCTGGTCCCGGGTTTCAGTCTTCATGGTGAATGTAAACGTTGAACCATATCCTGGTTTGCTTTTCAGGCTAACATTCCCGCCCATGAGAGCGACCAGTTGCATCACGATGGCCAGACCCAATCCGGTTCCGTCATACTCACGCGTTGATGTATTGTCTGCCTGCGAGAAGGATTCAAATATCTGTTGTTGCTTATCCGCGGCAATACCTATTCCTGTGTCGGTAATCGCAAATTTGAGAATTTTCTGTCCGCCGACCTGAGTTGTCATCGATACATCCAATTCAACTTTTCCCCTCGGCGTGTAAATGACAGCATTACTTACCAGGTTCATGAGAATCTGCTTGAGACGCTCAATATCTCCATATACATCCGAGGGAATAGCCGATTCTATTGAATAGTTGAGCTGTATACCTTTTTCCTGTGCCTTACTCTCGAATACGAAAAATACTTCGGCAATAAGATCTCTTAGATTAAAAAGCTCATTGTCCAGTGTCACCTTCCCCGCATCCAGATCCGCATACGCTAAAATCTGATCCATGGTTGAGACCAGTCTGTCAGTACTGTCAGCAATAGTGCTTAAATTTTCTTTATCATTCTCCGTCATGTGTGGGTTTAGTTGCATCACATATGCAATCCCGGAGATACCATTTAACGGTGTACGTAATTCATGGCTGATGTTTGACAGAAACTGGCTTTTTGCAATCGTAGCTGCTTCCGCCCTTTCCTTTGCCATACGCAAACTTTCCTCAACTTTTACGCGCTCACGGATCTCTCCTTCCAACATCCTGGCATATTTATCAGATATGCTTTTTGTGGTGAATATTGGCAAAAATATGGACAGCAAAATCATAAAAGAAAACGCAGCGGAGAAACCTAGCACTGCCATGTCGGGAAGTGGTCGGAGAAAGGGGAAATCAAGAAAATGTATGCCGTTCACTAGCAACAAGGCCGAATAGACCTTGGTCATATATTTTTCCTTTACCGAAATGAAACACTTTAGTGCTGCATATAACATCGGAAAGGCAACGGCGATCGCAGTAGGTGCACTGACCAGGGTAAAGCTAGCACCTGTGGCATCCAGAGCAATGGATGCGGATACACCTATTGCGAACAACATCAGGAAGCGAGTATAAGGAAGTCGTATCTCTGCTGTCTTTTCCATTATCAGTGCTAACAACATGGAACAGACAAAATAGGTAGAAAATGCCAGGGTAATTTCCAGGGCGCTTTTGTCCAGCATCCCCTGCAGACCGAAATTGACAAAGGTTCCTACCCACAATCCCATCGACAGAAGATAAAGCCTGTTCTTATAAAAAAACCACAGATTCGTCATCAGTATAAAATTGACGACTATAATTCCCGCATAAAAAAGTAAAAGTGGTTTTAGTATTTCCATTCTGCCGTCCATTACATGTAAAAGCTCCTTTCATTTTTCGGCGATAATCGACAATTCTTGATTCTGTTTTTATCTAACAATTTATCGAGCAATTCCGGCCTCGACAGCTCGGGGTCAGAAAGAATATATTTTGAATGAAAATTCCTACAATTCGATGAGGATTTTGAGCGAAATGAAAATACACCTGCTGCAGGTAGTGAATACTATGATGATTGTAAAAAATTATTTAACTATAGGCTAAGCACAGATATGACGAACAAATTGAAATACAGTGCTGAGCGGCCTTTATACTAGCTGTCGCCCAGCGAAGGCGTGAGACAAAGTGCCACTATCAAGATGTTCAAGCTCACCACCAACAGGCACACCGTAAGCAATACGACTCACCCGTATATTAAAGTTGTGCGCCATTTGTGAGATGTAATGTGCGGTCGTCTCGCCTTCCACAGTAGAAGATAGTGCGAGTATGATTTCGTCCACGCCACCTTCTCGCAGACGATTCTCCAACTGCCCGAGTTCGAGTTCGTCGGGACCAATGCCGTCTAAAGGTGACAAGCGCCCCATCAACACGAAATACATACCGCGAAATCCGGTCGACTGTTCAATTGCCACCAGGTCTGCCGGACTTTCCACCAGACACAGACTATTCGGATCACGTCGCTCGCTACTGCAGATATCGCAAATCTCAGTTTCGCTAAAATTTCGACACCGTTGACAGTGACGAATTTTTTCCAGCGCATCGTTAATCGCTATATACAAGGTTCGCGCGCCTTGACGATTGCGCTCCAGTAAATGCATCGCCATGCGTTGGGCAGTTTTTTGCCCAACGCCTGGCAAGCAGCGCAATGAATCAATCAGATGTTTTAGCGAAGGCGTAGACATGGATTCTATAAGCGTTAGAAAGGAAGCTTGAAACCTTCTGGCAGATTCATACCGCCAGTTAATCCGGCCATCTTGTCGCGCGTGGTTTGTTCCAGTACGCGATTGGCGTCATTCATTGCCGCTGCAATCAGGTCTTCCAGCATTTCCTTGTCTTCTTCCATCAAAGAAGGATCGATAGTCACGCGACGAACATCGTGACGCCCGGTGACAACAACTTCCACCATGCCGCCACCGGCCTTGCCAGTGACTTCCAAGTTGGCTATTTCTTCCTGCGCCTTCTGCAGATTGGCCTGCATTTGTTGCGCTTGCTTCATCAGATTGCCTAAACCACCTTTCATTGCTTTCTCCTCATGTATTACTAGTCTGTCAGTTGTACTGAATCAGGGTCCAGTACCGCATCGAATGTTTTAACCATAGATTGAACCGCCGGATCGTCACCAAAACGTTTTACCGCGTCTTGTTTACGCTCGGAAACTTCACGTTCATGTTGTTGCGCAGGGGTTTCCTGTTCCGCTTTACCTTCCTCAACGCGGACTTGAAACCGCCGACCATAAAATTCGCTCAAGGCCTCTTCCAGTCGTTGAAGCGCAGCGACACTCGCCAATTGCACATAGGCCGGCGCTATCGTTAGATATAAAGTACTGCCTTCCCGTTTCAAGACCACGCTATTGGCCGCCACCTGGCGCGCCATGCCATTCAGCGGTAAACGCGCCACGACTTCAGCCCAGGATTGCGGCTTTTCTGTTGTGTCAGCAGCCACGACAGGAGATTCCCGAGTAGTCGCCGTATCGTTTGCATATACCGAATCACCAATTGGTGGCGCATCATCAACGATATTTGTCGGCGCAGCGTCTTCCTGTTGCACGGTGTCCTGACCGCCGAGCGCTGCTTTCAAATGCTGACGCGCACTGTGTGTCTTCTCATTTTCGATTGATGGACGCTTGGGAGGAATATTTTCCAGCGCAGCGTTTTCAACAGGCGTCTGTTTCAAGGCGGCTTTTAAACTGGCGCGCGTGTTGGCAGAGTTGGCAACTGGCGTGACACTTTTCGCCACCACCGCAGGTTTTTCTTCCACAACACCTGTCGGTCTAAACGCCAACATGCGCAGCATAATCATCTCGAATCCGGCGCGACTGTCATCGATTTGCGGCAAGTCTTTCATCCCCTGCACGGCAATCTGGTAATACAACTGGGTATCTTCAGGTGAAATAGCGCTGGCCAGCGCCGCAATCACCTCGCCATGTTCTTCGTGTTGTACGCCGGCGATCTGGGTCAAAGCGATTTGATGCATCAAGGACATCAGCTCGGACAATATCACGGAAAAATCCACGCCAAACTGGGCCAGGCGGTGTACTTCTTCCAATAAACCCGCGCCATCTTGCGCGGCCAATGCCTGCATCAGACCAAAAACTTCTTCGCGATTGAGCGTGCCCAACATCGCGCGCACTTCTTCATCACGCACTTCACCTCGACCGTGAGCGATCGCCTGATCAAGAAGACTCAGGGCATCACGCATACTTCCAGCGGCAGACCGTGCGATCTGCAACAAGGCGCTGGATTCACAAGGGGTGTTTTCCTGTTCCAGTACATATTGGAGATGGGACTGGATGCGATCGACCGGTATAAATTTGAGATTAAATTTCAAACAACGGGACAATATCGTCACCGGCAATTTTTGCGGATCCGTCGTCGCCAGTAAAAATTTCACATGCGGTGGCGGCTCTTCCAGGGTTTTCAGCAGCGCATTAAAGCTGTGATTGGAGAGCATGTGTACCTCGTCGATGAGGTAGACCTTATAACGTCCACGGGTCGGCGCGTACTGCACATTCTCCAGTAGCTCGCGGGTATCCTCGACCTTGGTGCGCGAGGCCGCATCCACTTCGAGCAAATCGACAAAACGGCCCTCGTCTATCTCGAGGCAGGCACTGCACTGACCACAAGGTGTGGAACTGACCCCGTGTTCACAATTCAGGGACTTCGCAAGGATACGCCCAAGCGTGGTCTTACCCACGCCGCGCGTGCCGGTAAACAGATAGGCATGATGTAACCTGTTGTTATCCAGAGCATTTATCAAAGCACGCAGGACATGCTCCTGACCAACAACTTCGCCAAAATGCCGGGGACGCCACTTGCGCGCGAGAACCTGATACGCCATTACGATCTGTCTTCTGATGACTATTCGGGACCGGCGATTTTAGCAGAATTCTGTGGAGAATACCGACTTGAACTGCTGAGAAAAAGAAATTGGAGGCAACCCATACCAGCCACACCTCGGCGCCCGAGTCCATCGTTACGGCTGCTCCCTTCCGGGCCTGACCGGGTTCACGATCTATCGTCGCGAGGGGACCGATATGGGTCACCACGGAAACTAACACAAATTTGAAGGTCGCGCATTATCCGTTATGTAATACGGTGATGCAAGGAAGTCCGAGGTTAGTGAGCCATCGCATGCAACTCCACGCAAGCCTCGGGTCGGATGACTGTCCAGGTCTCGCTCAGGTGATCGACCCGTTGCTGGAGAATTTCACTATCGGAGGCGGTAATCAGACAAAGACGCGCCGTATGCGTTTGCCCCATACGAAACACAAAGGGCTGGTCCCGGCGTTCCAAACGTCTTTTCGGGCCAGGAGGGATTTTGGCGCCGTGAAATAATACATCGGGTTTCTTTCCGTCTAACATTCCCGCAAGCGAGACATTGACAGGACGGATACTGGAAAGATCAAACACGATGTCCTTATCGGGATCAATCTCATCATTGGTCGAAAGATTGGCAGCGCCGGCTTCATTGTAATGAGCCGCAAGCGTCAAAGGCGATACCTGCATGTGCTGTTCGATTTCCTGTTGCACATCTGACGGCGAACGAACCTGCAGGAAAAACGGGATAGTAATCAAGATAAATATGGCAATCGCTACAAATGACACCAAGGTGCTGCGTCTGTTTATGCGTTGCTCACGCTGGAAAGCGCGCGCTTTTTCCTGATCATCTTTATACGGACCCGGCACAGATCTCCCCCCTCATTCGACAGGCGCCTAGTATAAATGCATTTCCTTACTCAAGCTCTGAAATTTAAACCGCGAATAATGTAAAAGATTGCAACGTTTCTTAACAGTTCACCAGGCTATTGATTTCTTGCCAAAAAATCATCTGCCCAAAATTTGAAGCTTTAGCGCAGCGGTCGATAAAGAGACCAAGCTCAAGTAATCGTGTGCAACTGACGAAAAAGCTTGCCAAGACGATGCTTATTTCTCGCAATAACAAACATTGTCTGGCCGAAAGTGGAAACGTTACTGGTTCAATGTCCTCCGGATACTCCGGGATGCGCATTCCTGAGGCCCAAGATTCAAGGTTAGCGAATATGATGTATGCAGGAAACACCGCCTTAAGTGGCGACTATGACAACTATATGGAACGCAGAAAATCCATGCGCCGTCCATCGGAAGGAACAAACGTATTGCTCGACATTTATGAGTTGGGCTATCTGCGTGGAGAGATTTCTGACGTCTCATACGAAGGCATGTTCATCAATACACTGCCGACGATTTTATATCCCAATACCAGCGTGGAATTACTGTTCAATATCGACGGTGATGTACGACGCGCAGAAGCCTATGTCATCAGGCGCAACTCAAAAGGCGTTGGCTTGTGGATAGACCGCCAGCAAAAATGCAATGAGTGGCTGATCGACAACATCCTCCCCAACTCCTGATACCTGGTTTGAAATAACAGCCCGTACCCCAAAAGGATACGGGCTGTTTATATTTGTACTGTTAAAACTCCAGCCCGCATTTGCTATACTTCCGCAGCCCAGAGCCGGGCTTTAATCATCAAACCCGTCTTACCCGGTAACAAAATCATTCACAGCAAAAAGGCTATCATGCAAACACCTAATACTCCTACGGTCAGCATCAGTCAATCAGTCGCCATCCTGGTCGACGGCAATAACATTGAGCGGTCTATCCATGACGCCAGTGATGATCCCTACACCATGCTTAATTTCGATACGCTGATACCCAAATTACTCGACAACCGGGGCCTGAATCGTCTCGTCTATTTTCGCGAAGGCCGTTATATCTCAGAGAAGCTACAGGAACGACTGCATCAGCACTATCACGGTTCGGTCCAGCCCTGTCACAAAAGCGCGGATATTCCGCTCAGCATCAAGGCCATGCAACTGGCCAGCAAAGTCGATACGATTATCATCATGTCGGGCGACTCGGATTACATTGAGTTGGTAAGACACCTAAAAGTAGAAGGCGTACGTGTGGAAATCGCTGCAGTTCCCCATGCAACGTCTAATCTTTTGCGCGAGGAAGCAGACTATTTTCATGAAATAGGCAAAGACGATTGGTTTAGCCTGCCGAAAAAATCTCGACCATACCCAAAGAAAACTCAGACGACCACTGGCAGTAGTAGCAGCAGTAATTCCAATCCTACGACGTTTCAGGTGGAGTAAACAGACTCAGTTTCGCCTTTCTGTTTAATTGTTTAATCTCATGTTCGCGTTTCGCTGCGGCGGAACGCGAATGTACTTCTTCTGAATAAACCAAGGTTACCGGCCTGCGCGCCCGCGTGTATTTTGCCGCCTGTGGCGAAGAATTATGTTCTTCCACCCGGCGCTCAACATCGGTTGCTATACCCGTGTATAAAGTCTCATCGGCGCAACGAAGTATGTAAACAAACCAACTCATCGTCAGTCAGGATTCCAGGTTCAACAACGGGCACCATACTACAGAATTTCTGCTAGCTTCAACTGAGTGGGATAAGGTTCGAGATACCATTGCCCGGCAATATATTCATCTGGATATTGTTGTAAACACTGTTTTATCGATTCGATTGGCACATTCAACGGGAGCTTCCCCGCGTGATATTTTTCAATTGCCTGGAGTACGCGGCGCTTTTCGACGTCATTCACGCGTGTTTTGAAAAAGCCATAGATATGCGTCAGAACGTTTACGTGGCTGTCACGGGTAACATGCTGTCTTAATACCTGCATCATCGTCTTAAAGTAATCCTGCGCAACAATGTTGATATCCTGGTCCGACATTTCGGCCACCATTCTTCCCAGTGTTCGATATCCACCTTCATGATGCGCCTGATACAAGAATTTGTGGTGTTGATGAAACATCAATAATGCGCCAGGCGTTATGCCTTGTTGCTGTATGTCTTGCCAACGCTTCATAACAAATATTCGGGTAAGAAAGTTGTCACGCCTATATGGATCATCAAGCCCCGCTTCATCTTCCACTGGCAAATCAGGGTTTTGCTGCATAATCTGCTGCGCAAACATGCCTACGCCATCCTCTTCAAATTCATTTGTTGAGCGAAAGCGTTTCACACCCTGAATTCCACAACTTGGAGAGCCTTTTTTGAAGACAAATCCACTATACGCCGCTGTTTGTAAGGCGACGGTTACACCGTATTCCCGCAATGCCTGGGTGAAATCGGTGTGCGGCGCATCCACTCCCCTGACGCGGACCGTATCAGCCGCCATCACCAGCTGTATCGGTGGCCGAGGCACGCCCAAACCGATAGCGACTTCAGGGCAAATCCCAAGCAATTCGACATGGACCGCCAGGGTTTCGGAGAGCCAGGAGTAAACCTTGTGCTCCCCGTCATAACGGACCGGCTGACCGAGTAGACAGGCACTGACGCCGATTCGAATTTGCCCCATATATCTCATCCCAAGCTACTGAATTTCAGTCAAGTTTAGCCCGTTTTTGCCGATCTCTATTGAGTTAATACACTGATTTGAAACACTGTAAGGGCCTACTAATCATGAACACTCGATTTCATGGGAGTACGAGACGCATACGCCTACTGCTTCTCGTCATTTTTCTTGGACTGGCGCAAGGTGTCGCCGCGGAAAACCTACCCATGCTGGACGAAGACCCGTTGCTCGACGACTTACTCAAGGAGTTGAAACAGGTCACCGCCATCGCCACACGCACCAAACTCAATATCGACTATGTCCCCGGGATGGTCAGCGTACTACATGGGCATGACCTACTGGAAAGCGGACTGTATACCGTACACGACGCATTGCAAACCGTCCCCGGCATCGAAATCACCGTATCGAACGAAGGTCAGTCGCATTATCTCATGCGAGGTATCGGTAAGAGCTTTTCGTCTGGCAAGGTGAAAATGCTGGTTAACGGTCGACCGCAAAACGCCACATTGAGCGCGGCGAGTACGGCGTCAGCCATTCCCGTGCAGATGATTGATCGCATCGAAATCATTCGCGGCCCTGGCTCAGCGATTTATGGTGAATACGCGTTTGCTGGCGTTATCAATATCGTTACTCGTCAAGATCAACAGGCCTATTTTTTCGGCAGTCACTTAAACCGCAAAGGCGCAGGCTTTGCCTGGGCCAATACAAACAGCAACCATCCATTCAAATACGCGTTCAATTTTTCTGTTTCGCAACAGGCTGGCGAAAACGTGCAAGCGGGAAATGACTTTTTGAAAGACATTAGTACTGGCAATACTGCTGTAGACGATCTGTTCCACAACATTTCGAATTCGCCCGGCACCAGCAACGAATTTGAACAGGCATTTACATCTACGCTCAACATGTCGTACAAAAATGTGAAGTGGGATAATATTTTTCTTTCACAGTCGATGGGTGACTACTTCGGTATCGCCAACACATTACCATCAAATGTCACACCAATAAGACAGATTAATACGTTTGCTTCTGACTTAGAAACCACTAAGAACCTGAGCGAACACAGCTCGTTGAAGGGAGGTATCGGTGCACGCGCCTATTTCCTGCGCAGCAAAGAACATCAATTTTTCCCCGCAGGATTTCCAGACACATCAACTTCTAATGGCTCTGGCTACGATAACTATTTTGATAGCGGTGTTCTAGGCGGTCCGAATTACACTGACTATGAAGTCAGAGGCAATATAGAACTCAACTATTCACGGCAGGAAAGTCACGAGATACTACTCGGTGTATACGCCTCGTTTGCTCAACAGGGCAATACCTGGGCAACACGTAACCATGCGCTCTTGCCTGACGGAAACATACAAGAAATTCCACTGACGGAATTTCGCGGTTCCGAAAACTGGCTAACTGAAGGCAACACGCGCACGCTAGTCAGCTTATACGCGCAGGATCAGTGGCGCGTATGGAAGCCATTCACATTTACGTTCGGCGGACGCATTGATTACTATGCAGAGATTGGTAGCAGCATAAACCCTCGCATTGCCGGCGTGTACAATATTCAGGATCGTCACGTGTTCAAGGGGCAGTTTTCCCGGGCTTTTCGACCACCGACGTTCATCGAAATGTTTGCGCAGAACAATCTGGTTACCTCGGGCAATCCCAATATTGAGGCAGAAACGATTGAGTCGACAGAGGTTGGCTATATTTTCAATGGCGCGCTAACGCGAATAAGGGCGACGACGTTTTATAGCGTACTCGATGACCTGATCATCTTAGATAGCAATGGTCAGTATCAGAATCTTGAAAGCACAAAAACAGAAGGCGCTGAGTTTGAGTTTCAACAACGTTTTCCTGGCAATATTACCTTCAATGCCAATGCAACCTACTTGCGGGTTCGAGACACGCTCAGCGATCAACCCATCCCGAATATCGCTACCGTCTTCGGCTATGCCGATTTACATTACAAACCCGTTGCCGATACGGCCTTATCGCTCAATACGCAATATATCGGGCCGCGCAAACGCGAAGCCGGCGATACCCGTGAAGCGTTGTCATCCTATTACCTGCTCAATGCCAGCCTATCCTTGAGCAATCTGTTATCACGGGGACTGGTCTTACGCATAGGCGTGAAAAACATACTCGATCAAGCGGTTTATCATCCGGCGTCACTCGTCTCATTTTTTCAACAAACTCTGCCCGCCTTTGCAAGCGACTACCCTCGACCGGGGCGGGAAATCTGGGCCAACCTGAGTTACGAGTTTGACTAAACATGATGCGTAGAACGACTTATCTTCTGGCCACTTTACTGCTCTGCATAGCAGGTGTCGTGCATGCAGACTCTGACCAGGAGCGTCGTCTCGCGATTTCTATTTCCATATTCCCACGCATTGTTGCAGTCGATGTGGATTTAGAAAAGAAACTGGTACAGGACAACATACGCCTCCTGCTTATCTATCGTGATCACGCAGAAAATGCGCAATCCGCGGCATCACTGCTTATGAGCAAAGTTTCCAATATCGCCGGACGAAAAGTCATCGTCGAGCCTATATCGCTCGAAACCCTCGAATCTGGCGAAGCCCAAGCGTTCAGCGGCGCGCTATTGGTGGAACCACTATCACGCAATGAATTAGAAAAAGTCATCCAGCTAACATCTGACAAGGGATTACTGCTTTTTTCTCCCTATGAAGGCGACGTGGAATCGGGCGTAATCGCCAGTATTTTTGTCGGCGCCAAGATCCAACCCTATTTCAATATTACTACCATTAAGAAATCGGGGATCAGGCTAAAACCTGCGATCATGGGAGTTTCCAAGCTGTATGAATAAACTCACCACCAAGATCAACAGCCTCTATTTCGGCACACTGTTTTTCCTGCTGATCTCGCTCATTATTGGCTGGGTGGCGATATTCATTCCCTTTGTACACGAAAGCGAACAAACCAAGGCCGATCTGTTAATGACGCCTTATGTTCCGATCTTCGAACAGTTTCTCGATGAAAAACGCTATGACGAACTGAACATATTGTTTCAGAAATTGATGCTGCTCAAAGACGAACGCTATGGAACGCCTTTCATACTCAAATTGGCCATGAAACTTGACGACGGTAAAACCTTCACTCAAGTCAACAACGACAGACGCAGCATTTTTAAAAACAGTACGCCCATATTTTCTCCAAGCACTTTTGAGCTAACCGGCACGTTGGAAATGACGTATAACGATTTCTTGTACAAAAAAATCATACGCAATTCCGAACTAACGATTTTTAGCGCCATTTCGATATGCGTTTTACTAATGGTAATTGGACAACGTGCGCTACGACAATTTTTACGACCGCTCAGCGTACTTTCCAATTTTCTTGCCGGCACCGAATCCATGGATATCAAAAATATGCCCGGCATCGGAATTAACGCCAGCACGGAGATCATTAATGTCTGGCACGCCACGGAAATCATGCTGGCACGCATACGCCAGCGAGAGAAAGAGCTAAACGCGGAGCACGAAGTTGCGCAAAATGCACTACGCCTCAAACTGGAAGCGGAAGATGCGAACAAGGCCAAGAGCCAGTTTCTCGCCAATATGAGTCACGAGCTTCGTACGCCTCTTAACGCCATCATAGGCTATAGCGAATTAATGGAAGATGACCTGGTTGAATCCGGTAATCAGGAATTACTCCCGGACTTGCGCAAGATAAGAGATTCGGGTTTGCACCTGCTTTCCCTTATCAACGACATTCTCGATCTGTCCAAGATTGAAGCTGGCCGCATGGATATCTATATAGAAGAGATATCGATTACAGACATGTGTCAGACCATACTGGCCACCATCGAGCCACTGGCGCAAAAGAACAATAATCACCTCATCACACTGCTTCCGCCTGAGGGAACTAAGATCAATACCGACGTTACCAAACTCAAGCAAAGTATTTTGAACCTGCTCAGCAATGCGGCAAAATTCACGCAAGATGGTGAAATCGGTTTCGAAGTCAGAATTTTTGAGGACGAGGAACCAAAGCAGTTACAGGTCACGATTTCTGACTCCGGTATCGGCATGACCAGTGAGCAACTGGAAAAACTGTTTCTACCGTTTACTCAGGCAGATATTTCCACAACGCGTAAATACGGTGGCACCGGACTCGGATTAGCTATTACTCAGAAATTTTGCCAGATGCTCGGTGGTGATATTCGGGTTAACAGCACTGTCAACCAAGGCTCAACGTTCGAAATGCGTCTGCCTTTATACGACGACAAACGGCAATTTTCCGTAGCGCAATCCGATACACATTTGAGAATAAACTCCATAGACCCTGAACGATTGCGGTTCGCGCTGGAACAACCGGCTGTGGATAAAGATGAGCGTCGCAGTAAGGTCAGCACGGTACTGGTTATTGACGACGATGTTTCGACGCTGGATTTGCTCACCACTATTTTGTCCAAGGACGGATTCAAAGTTCTGACGGCAACCTCAGGTGAAGAGGGATTGGAAATCGCCAGCAATGAATATCCCGATGTCATCTTGCTGGACGTCATTATGCCGGGGTTCGGCGGCTGGGATGTTTTGGTGCATCTACGCTCCGATCCAACGCTGTCGTCCATCCCCATAATCATGATGTCTTACGAAGACGAGAAAGCCGCATCGACGGCTATGGGCGTACCCTATTTTTCACTTAAACCGCTGGACCGGGACACCATCTTGGGATACGTCAAATCCTGCGTCAGAAAACAAAAAGAAGCGTCAGTGCTCATCATTGACAGTCACAAGGAAGTGCGAAAGCTGTATCGTAGCGTGTTCGAAGATCAGGGTTGGCGTGTTTATGAAAGCGCAGACGCAATCTCAGGATTCGAGATGGCGCGGCGACATTATCCCAAATTGATCATTACGGATGTTATATTACCTGACCTGAGTGGACAGGATGCGATCAGGCAGTTTAAATCTGATGAATCGACCAAACATATCCCTATCATCGTGGTGACGATGCTGGAGATGGATGCACCTGAAACCGAAGGTCTGGAGCCACTTATTGCCGGCTACTTTAAACGTGGCAGCTACTCAATCGAGAAGCTGGTGATGCAGATAGATGGCATATTGAAAGAACAAGTACAGAGATCTGGCTAAAGATTGCCATCTCTTAAACCCATGAGAAAACATCTCTCGTCTATATGCTCGAATTTTCCGATATTCTCGTCATTACGCTACTGGCTGCGATGGCGCACTTCTGGTGGAAGACCATGCAGGCACGGGAACAGGCAGTGAAACTCGCTCGCGATGCATGCGCGCGCGAGAATGTTCAGTTGCTTGATGCAACCGTTGCCTTGAAAAAGCTCAGTTGGGAAAAGGCGCCGAATGGCCGTCGTTATGGCTTGCGTTATTTTGGTTTTGAATTCAGTTGCGATGGCACCGACAGACGCGAGGGGTATATTGCCCTACACGGACTGAACAAATACTCGCTAGTGATGGACTTACCCGTAAGCGAAGGAGTGACTATAGAGGAAATGCGGGACGGAGACGATTAATGTTCTGGCAATATGGTTGAAATCGCTCGTTTGAAAACAATCTGTGAAATATCGTGTGAAACTTCCACAGAATACTGATCGTAGCGAATAATTGTCCCAACTAATTTAATTCCATTCACCAAGAAAATATTCACAGGGACTTTTCGCGCCACGATGTCCGCTAAAAATTCATCCTGTATGTTTCCTGCCTGCTTGCTCATTCCTGAAAATACTCTGATATCGACAATTAAGTGGGCGCTTATTATGGTGCTAATACTGCAAAGAGTCCAGTGAAATGCAAGAAAACAAAACAATTTTTCCGAGAGTAAGTAATTACTTACGATTTTATCTTCAAGCAACAATCCATAGAATTACCTTGAAGATCAATCAATTGAACTCAGGATTTTGCGAACGGTTTCTGCCTTGATTGGACTTGCCAAGACCTCTTGCACACCAGCCTTGGACGCGAGCAACACAAATTCTTTATCGACTTTTGCACTCACCAATACCACGGACATATCGGGGAATTTTCTTTTGATATCGCCGACAACTTGCGCAACATCCAGATCAGGCATATCGGCATCCATAAAGAGCACGCCAACTTTGTGCTTACGTACCAGCTCGAGCAGTGCGCGAATATCTTTTTCTTTTCCTAAAATCTGAAAACGCATATCACGCAACACACTTTGCATGGTATCCAGATCTTCCTGGGGGAAATTACTCAATATTACTCGACGGCGGCGCGAATCAATTACTTTTCCTTTTTTGAAGTCGTAGCTTTCGATGCTCACACCGATTTCCTTTTTTTCAGATTGATTCCGAAAACTGTATCGGTAGAGATGCGGCTCGACTTAAGCCATTAGCCCCCTGGCAACCGTCAGGAGGACACAGAGCACGATTGCCGCTGTTTTTCCCTGCAAGAACGCCGAAAACTACGACGACGCCCCTGCCGTACCTCGCAAAGAGAAAGGAATATAGTGCGACATACTGCCGACTCTGTGTCCTCCTGACGACTGCGTATTGGATGCGCTTGCCAATATCGGCAAAGGCCGACACGCGAATTTTTCTCTACAAAAAAAAGTGGCCCATGTGGGCCACTAAAGGTTGCTTTGGTTGGAGCTCGTAAAATTCATGCTTCCCACGAGAGTATGTAATGTGTCACTCAAATCAGCTTAAAGCAGTAAACGAAAACAATGACAATCGGTCTTTTCACTGGCCTAAGCCGGTTACTCCTTAACGTTTACGTTTCCAATTGTTTCGTCGTGATGTCATTATCACGCTTTACCCTTTCACCTGCATTGCTGAGACATTACATTTTGGTAATGATTCTGCGTTAAAAAATGATTATGATTAGAAGTATGAAGATACTGGTAATCGAAGACGACATTGAAGCTGCAGGCTACCTCATCAAGGGATTGAATGAGAGCGGTCATGTTGTCGATCATAGCAGCGATGGTAATGACGGTCTGGGTCAGGCCCTCACCGGCAAGTATGATGTGATGATAGTTGACCGAATGCTGCCTGGACGCGACGGACTTTCTGTCGTAGCGGCCTTGCGCGCGGCGAACGTCAGTACGCCCGTGTTAATTCTCAGCGCCATGGGCGAAGTGGATGACCGCGTCGAAGGCCTACACGCCGGCGGCGACGATTACCTGACCAAACCTTATGCCTTTTCCGAATTGCTCGCCAGAATCGAAGTACTGGTACGTAGAAAGCAACCCGATCAGGTCTCGACCAAGATTCGTATCGCCAATCTGGAGCTAGACCTGATTAAGCACAAAGTCACTCGCGCTGGAAAAAACATCAATCTGCAACCACGCGAATTCCGACTACTGGAATATCTCATGCGTCATCCTGGCCAGGTTATTTCACGCACCATGCTGCTGGAACAGGTTTGGGATTATAATTTCGACCCGCAAACCAATGTCATCGACGTTCACATCAGCCGTTTGCGTAACAAGATAGACAAGGGATACGAGCCTCCACTACTGCACACGATACGCGGTTCCGGATATAAACTCAGTGAGACTGGTTAAAACCAACGTATTCCGAATCTCTATCAGCTTCGCGGCACTGTTCGCTCTGGTCTCCGCCGTTAGCCTCTTAACCGTTTATCGCGTCACCCTGGAAGAGATAAAGTCTCAATCCGACCGCGCATTAAAAACTGAAGTCAAAGAACTGCAAGCCATATACGATGAAGGCGACCTCGAAGAAGTCATCGAGATCATCAATTTCCGTAATCGCGCCAGCAGCCTGATTCACCATCGCTACGCCCTCACCTTTAACGATGGCACATTTTTGGTTGGAGATGAAAACGTCTTAAAGTCTCTCGGCCAGAACTATCAAAATCCCATGAGTTCCGAGGACAAGGAATATATCACTGAAGACGACGCGCATATCCCGGTGAAGATCCTGTTCCATCCCTTGAGTCAGGATTTCCAGATCGTGATCAGTGAGTCGCAGTACGCGTTCTATGAATTGCGTGAACACACTTTATCTGGCGTAATGATTGCTATTGCCATGACCATAATCCTGGCAGTAGTGATCGGTTATTACATGGGGCATCTGGTAATGCTGCGTATCAACCGTATCAACACCGGCATCCAGGATTCCATTGCCTCCGGATTTAAAAACAAATTACCTCTATCCAAGCGCGAAGATGAGTTTCAGGCCCTGACGGTTAAACTCAATGCCATGCTCGGGCAAATAGAACGCTTGATTAGTGGTATGCGTCAAGTGACGAATAATGTTGCGCACGATTTACGTAGCCCCCTCACGCGCATGCGCAGCCGCCTTGAAGTGACGCTGTTGAACGCACGCGATACGGAAGAATATCGCGAAGCCATGGAAAAGACGATTAACGATATCGGCGAGGTGCTCAAGACATTCAACGCCATGTTGAGCATTGCCCAGGCACAGGCAGGAATAAACCGTGAAACGCCAAGTACCATCAATATTTCCAATCTGTGCGAAGAATTGGCCGAACTTTACCAGGCTGTTGCAGAGGAAAAACAGTGTGAGCTACTGTGGCGTACAGAAGAAAAACTTCAGGTCATCGGCAATCGACAGCTTCTTGCACAAGCGATCAGCAACCTGCTTGAAAACGCCATCAAGTTTTCTCCGCCGAATACCGCAGTAACATTATCAGCGACCAGTGAAGGAAATAGTGCCATTATCACGGTCGGCGACAATGGCATCGGCATTCCGGAAAAAGATTACGAAAGTGTTTTCGAACCGTTTCACCGTCTTGATAGCGCCAGAAGTACGCCGGGAAGCGGACTCGGCTTGAGCCTGGTTAAAGCCGTCATGGATTTACATAAAGGCAGTATTTCATTACACAACAACCATCCTGGTTTACGCGTCGAGTTGCGCCTAACTCTGATATAACCACAAACTCGGAGAATTTAATGACAGAATTTGCTGCGCAAACCATTTTGGATTTTTGGTTTCATCCGGATAACCACTCCGTGTGGTTTCAATCGACGCCCGACGATGACACGCGCATACGCGAACAATTTCTACGCGTCTATGAAGCCGCGAGTCGGGGAGAATTAGACAACTGGCAGAACACTCCGCAAGGCGCGCTAGCCTTATGCATTATCTTTGATCAATTTCCATTGAACATGTTTCGAGATCAGGCACGCAGCTTTGCCACTGAAGCGAGGGCCCGTGCTGTCGCTACCGAGGCGATACATCAGGGTTTTGATCACGACATGGACAAGGAGCAGTTGCTGTTTCTCTATTTGCCGTTTATGCACAGTGAAGACCTCGCCGACCAGGACAGAGTCATCGAACTGTTCACGGCGGCCGGACTGGAAACCCGCTGGGCTGAGCATCACCGCCAGATCGTACAACGTTTTGGTCGTTTTCCTCATCGCAATGCCGCATTAGGACGCCAATGCACAGAAGAGGAGGAGGCCTGGCTAAATTCAGATGACGCTTTCCATGGTTAGCAACCTTCCACCTATGACTATTTATCTTTTTTAATATCATAAAGTTACCTAACTCCCGAAGGCGCTTGCCCGACAGCAACCATCCCCCTCGACGCTCTTCACTCTCCTTGCCCGGCTGAAGCTCTTTCTGGCGTCTTGGATAGCGTCCGGAATTCCCCTAAAGAATCTATAGATCAAGACGATACAGCATTAGTACCCCCCGCAGTATTAAAACAGATAGCATGAGGTGGCTGTGTCCAAGGGTATTAACATACGTCCGACGCCAGTTGCGGCAACCGGTTTGCCAGACAACAGGCTGGCAGCCCTTGCCTATATTTCCGCGCAACCGGATCTCGCTTCTCTGATTAAAAACCTTGCACACGTCCTGAGTCCACTCAGCCAAGCGCAATTTTGCGCCTTGTCGATTTTCGATGAAGCCGAACAGGAATTATCAACACATCATCTCTTTGGTCACTGTCCCAGTTTTATTGGACAGCGGGCACTCGACATTACAAAACGCAGCGACGACGCAAGCTATTACCTGGATAGCTTTGAAGATATGAATCTCCTGACTATCCCGTTAATGGTCAGTGGCAACCCGATAGGCGCGATTTTTTTCGGTCAGAAAAAAAATAATGAATTTGATGAAAATATCGTCGGCAACCTACACGCTGTTACGTATACGCTTGCACTCGCCGTAGATCGTTTCATGCAGGAACAACAGTTCGACACCTTATCCTCAAAACTCTACCGCGAAATTCAGGAACGTCAACGCGACGGTCAGACCTTGATGAATATCGTACAAGGCGTGGGTGCCGAAATAGGCAACAACTTCTTTCTCTCGGTGGTGGAACATCTGAGCGATGCCCTGTCAGTTCGTTATGCCTATATCGGCGAACTGATCAATGATGGCTCGCATATTCGCACTATTGCCGTCTGCAAAGACGGTAAACATATCGACAACTTCGAATATCGAATTGAACGTCACAAAACAAACGCTTGCCAGGGCAATACCTGTTTTTGTGAAGACTCAGTAAAACATCTACTTCCCGGACAGAACACGCAACAACAGATGCATGTTAAAAGCTGCTGGGCACTCCCGCTCACCTACTCCGGCGGCAAGACGATAGGCGTTCTGGTGGTTATGCATGACAAAGAAATTGAACGCGAAGACAATATACTCCCGGTCATGAAAATATTTGCTGCCCGCACAGTGGCGGAAATGGAGCGTATCAGTACGGAAGAGCGCTTGTTCATGGAAAAGGAACGCGCGCAAATCACACTGAGTTCAATGTCCGATGGCGTAATCACAACAGACGCGCATGGCCTTGTCGAATACCTCAATCCCAATGCGGAACGCATGTTGGGCTGGTCGTCTGAGGAAGCATGCCGACAGCCGGTGCAAGACATTTTCAATATTCTGGATGAAACGACGGGCAAATCGATATTTGCCCTGCTCAACTCGGATGACTCACAAGCGGCGCTATCCGCGCACCACTCACGTAGCGCGACACTGCTCACCCGACAAGGCGAAGAACTACATGTCGCCTGCACCTTTGGACCGATCAAGCAACACGATGACAGCATCGTGGGCAACGTACTGGTATTTCACAATAACAGCACGTTCAAAAATCTGATAGACAAGGTGTCTTACCAGGCCAGTCACGACGCCCTGACGGGAATATACAATCGCCACGAATTTGAGAAAGTGCTACAGAAATATATCGACGCATCACACAAAGACAAGGTGCAACATGTTTTGCTGTTTTTGGATGTTGACCATTTCAAAGTCATTAACGACACCAGTGGACATACCGCAGGTGACGAGTTGCTGAGACAAGTCTCATCACTGATGCTGGAAAGCGTGCAACAAGGTGACCTTGTGGCCCGCATCGGTGGCGATGAATTTGCCATTTTGCTACAGAACACATCGATTGATGCTGCGAAGAAAGCGGCAGAATCCATACGCCACAAAATACACACCCACCTCTTCGTGCGTGAAGGTAGAAGTTTCAAAATCAGCGCCAGCATCGGGCTTATGCCGATTAACGCCGATAGCGGTAATCTGTCCGAGGTACTCAGCTCTGCAGACGCCGCCTGCTATCTTGCCAAGCACCGCGGAAGAAACACCGTCTATATCTATAAGCCAGACGACTTGTCGCAGATGCAATACAAAAATGAAATGCAGTGGGCAACGCGCATACATTTGGCCATAGAGGAAGATCAGTTTTGCCTGTTCAGGCAAAAAATCATGTCCTTACACGACTCTGGCAGAGACACGCCGCGGCATGAAATTTTGCTCCGTCTAAGAGAGCCTGATGGAAATATTGTGTCGCCTATGTCTTTCATCCCCATAGCCGAGCGCTTCAAACTTATGCCGGTTATCGATCAATGGGTGATACGCAAAGTATTTGAATACTTCCACGTGCAAATGCAAAATGCCGGCGTACAAAACGATTGCTATACCATTAACCTGTCAGGACAATCACTGGAAAGTGACGATGTTTTATGCTTGATATTGGGACTAACGGAAGAACTGCATGTTGATCCATCGAAGATTTGTTTTGAGATTACCGAAACCGCTGCCATCGAAAATCTGTCTAACGCCAAGCGCTTCATACAACGACTCAAAGACGAAGGATTTCAATTCGCGCTTGATGACTTTGGCGCGGGCATGAGTTCGTTCACTTATTTAAAACACTTGCCGGTAAATTATTTAAAGATTGATGGTGAGTTTATACGAGACATCAAAAACAACAGTGTTGATAAAACCCTGGTTGATTCCATACACCGGATTGCCAGCGCTATGGGCATAAAGACGATTGCCGAGTTCGTGGAATGCCAGGAGACTCTTGAGCTCCTAAGAGAGCTGGGAATCGATTTTGCCCAGGGTTTTGTCATCGCCAAACCACAGCCGTTTTATATTCCAAGTAAAGACTCAACCATACTTGCCTCTACACTGACCTGCCCTGAATGTGGTCACTCCGAAATCACCATCATGCCGACTAACAGTTGCCAGTACTATCACGAATGCAAAGGCTGCAACACCATGCTCAAACCTAAGAAAGGCCAGTGCTGCGTGTTCTGCTCCTACGGCACCATGCCTTGCCCCGACGTTCAAAAGAAAAACAAAAACTAGATCTCCCCAAAACTGCCTCGGCTACACCTCTCGTACAACATAAATCGAACGCATTTACTTTCCATCTACTGAAAATTTCTATACCAGGCACAGGGCCTCAACCGTCTGGCGCTAAACACTTTCGTCTACTGTTTACACCACATTATTCAATACGATTTCGCTGCCGGCGTGTATATTGAGTTGCCCATCAAAAGCGCTGGAAACATCCTTCGGAAAAATCGCCATCGTGTGTATGGTACGACCATTGATAAACTTGAGGTCAGACGACATATGCCGACACTTGATGCGCAGATCCACATCTGCCTCCGATAACAACTCAAAGTCGAAGGCATCACTGGCGACGATAAAACCCCACTCTGACCAGAAACTGGGCACGTAGGTATAGTAAGGCTGACGATAGTTAAACAGGCCATCAATATATTTCAGACTATCAACAAAACTGTCATTCTTGCCTACCGATACTGAGCCCGCCTGTAATGTCATCACGCCACGGTTCGTAAGCAGTTTGGAAACATCATCAATGAATTCATGTGAAATCAAATGCCGACCAAAGTCACGCCTGACCAAACGATCACCACTATCAATGACGATGATATCAAAGCGCTCCTGGACATTTCGCACATAGCGCCGACAATCGTCGATTATCAACTCAAGCCGTGGATCATCAAACGCACCCTGGTGCCACTCTGGCAGGTGGATATAACACTGGTCAATCAACAACTCATCATTGTCCACCATCACAAGACGTTCTATAGACGGATGACGCAGGATTTCACGCGCAACCGCGCCGTCAGCGCCACCGATCACCAATGCGCTTCGCGGACTGGGATGAGACAACATCGCGGGCTGGACCAATGATTCATAATAACGGTATTCGTCTTTTTCCGACGACTGCAAAACGCCATCCAGAAGCAATATCTTGCCCAGCGCTTGTGTCTGACAAATTGAAATCTGCTGAACTGGTGATCGCCCGAAAAAAAGACATTCCTGTATATCGATCGATATACGCTCGTGTGTAGACCCTACTTCATAACAATAAGTAGAATGATATAGATTCATGCGCTTCCCCTTTGTCATTCCTTGAACGCGGGGTTTGCCCTAAACGGCAAACGCGCCAAAGAACGCCCCTTCCCTGTTATCTTTTGTTATTACCCTTATTAGAGCGGTCGTATTCGCCGCGCATGATGTTTCAGCAGCTCACGACACCGGATATACCTGGTTAATCAGACTAAATTCTCTGAACAACAAAATCAAGGCAACGACGATGATTAGCATTCCCATATTGCGCGCATTTTTTTCCTTGATCAGACGCACGGTAAACGGCAACCGCATCCCCTTAGGTGGAAGTTGCGAGGTCAACATGACCTGATAGCCAAACCACATGAATAATAAAATGGGAAAACTGCGCGCCACGCCAAAGGCAACCGTCGCAATATACGTCTTCTGCATGTTGTATTTTTCTATCGCCCCCAATTCCATGTCAGGCGCGCGCAGAGTGAGAAAAAAATCGATAATGGGCTCCAACCACACCAGAAACAGCACGTATATAAAGATCAGAATCAGCCAGTTTTTTAACAGCCGTCGATCACCATGTACGAATTCTTCGTCGTTGCGTTTCATCGTGCTCCTGCATGTCGCTGGTGAGTCGTTGCTCTATCTCACCTTCTGCCACCCCAAATTGTCGGGATGCCTGTTCTATTTGTTGTTGCATCGCCGACACAAAGGCCTCGAGTGAATCGTAACTGGAATTATCCACACCTTGATTCAGACTTTCAATCGTCTCCAGATCATCGACCAGTTCATCAAACGCATATTCGGCCTCGCCGAGTGACTGCCGGGCTCTAAGCATGTGCTGTTGAACAGTCAGATCAATCATACTACTGAGACCGGTGAGATCAGCCGAGTTATTCTGCTGACTATCGCCACCCAAATTGAGATAGGCCTCGGGCATACTCAGTTGCGCCGCCCATACCTTTTCAATACCGGGTACGTCGAGATCCATGAGCTGCGGGCCCTTGCCCCCGAATGCGCCCGCAAGACTATTGGTTTTACCTGTCGCCATTGCGCTGCCAACACTCTTTGGCTGCATATAATCCAGCAGTTCAGACTGGAAATCCTGCGTATAGCGCGACAGTGCATCGTGACGCTTACGTGTCTGGGTATCGTGAACAGTGTGTGCGGATGTAGACCCACCCCAATAACGAATCTCAGTCATAACCGTTACCTCTGTGTATCTGCCTGACTAATTCACAATACATGCCATTATAGTAAGCGCTTACCATTCAGCGAGATATACGCAGCGAAGTCCAGCGACTCTTATTCAGCAGGCAAACCCTTGCCGTGCTGACGGCGTGCTTGCGCTGGCATACGCCGGCGCAGCTCGGCAAGTTCCTCCGCAACCTCACGCGGCAACACCGGCTGCGTGGAACTCGTATAAAACTGGCGCAAATAGGTTTCGTATTCCCTGTAACACAGGCGTGCAAAAGCGTGTTCGGGGTAGCGCCGAATACACGCCTTCAAATAGACATCGGTCATGGAAATATCACCGCGCCCTAAAGCTCGATCGAGTATTGCCAACCAGTACAGCAGGTTTGGCATCTGTGTGCGTTCCGCCTTTTCATTCAAGTAACGATAAAGCAAACCCCGCAACCACACACGTTGCACTTCCTCAGCCGGTGAGGAATGTATCACCGGCGAAGGCGACAGATAGGCGCCAAGCAGACGTGTTACTAAATCCTCCAGAGCCGCAAAATCGGCATCGGATGAATTACTCATCCGTGCGTCCAGCTGCGTCAATCCTTCGATAGCGCCCTGCAGATAAAGACGAGTGTCAGCGTCTTTCATCCGCGGCAACTCCTGATAATTACGTAGCGTTGTCACGCCATCCAGGGGTCGGTTCTGCACCTGAGCATATATCGTGATCAAACGCTGCACCGCTTTGATCACATCCTGGTCGCCAGCTTTTTTTGTTAAACGTATGTAGCGATCAAAATATAACTGCGCCTGTTCGTAGTGACGCGTCGCGAAATTAAATTCCGCATATTCGAGATCGCTCTGGAAACGGTCGCGCGGCAAACCTGCAAACACATGGCGAAGATGCTGGTCCTGAGTGTGACAGGCGCTGCACAGACGCGTGGCCACGCGATAGCGATTGCGCATTAATGTGTAGTCACGCTCTTCTGCCGCCTTCAGACCAAGCGCCAGGTTTTCCAGCATGACGTCCAGAGTCAGTTGGTAGGCGTCAGACCGTTGTTGAATCAGCGGCACCGCCTGTTGGAAAAGCGACTGGATGGCCGCCATATCGCGTTGTATTGTCCCTATCTGCTTTTCATCCAGCGTGGTAGTGGACCAGAGCATGGAAAATTCCTGCGCGACCACCGCCGCAATACGGGCCATGATATTGTCCAGTGCCACAGACTCTGCTGACAGGGTCTGGGCGCTGAAAAACAGACCGAATATGATACATATGCCTTTGACAGGATGACACATCTGCACTCGTCAGCCCCCTGAGTCCGGCCCTAAAGAATAGATTAATCGACCCTCCCTACAATGCCCGCCACTGTGTTAGATTGCAAGCCACCCACACCTGGAAAGGGCCATGAAATACCGCATCATCCCCGTTACCCATTTTGAACAAAATTGCTCGATTATCTGGTGTGAGCATACACGCAATGGGGCTCTGATCGACCCAGGTGGTGACGCGGGCAAACTCTTGCGTATTGCCAGGCAACAAGGTTTACATCTGGAAAAAATCCTGCTCACCCACGGCCATATTGACCATGTCGGCGCTGCGCAGGCGATATCGCAAAAACTCGACATTCCGGTCATTGGCCCTCATCTAGCCGATGCCTACTGGCTGGAAATGCTACCCGAAGAAGCCAAACTTTTTGACTTCCCCAGTATGCAGGTGCTGACTCCTAATCAATGGCTCAACGATGGGGATACAGTCCACGTCGGTGAACTAAAACTCGACGTTATCCACTGCCCCGGACACACCCCAGGCCACGTGGTGTTTTTTGAACCACAATCTCGCATGGCCTTCGTTGGTGACGTACTCTTTCGTCACTCTGTCGGTCGCACGGATTTCCCTGGTGGCAACGAACAGGATTTGCTCGACAGTATCCTGAATAAACTTCTGCCTCTTGGTGATGATGTGTTGTTCATCCCTGGACACGGAGAGACATCGACCTTCGGGCATGAGCGTCTGTTTAATCCCTATCTGACTCAACCAGAAACCGCCTAGTTACACATAGCCCAAGGCGAAGTTCACAGTGATGTTCATGGGCACGCCGTTGCCTTTATCGAGTGCCGCGATTTCCGCTAAGTGATCACGCTTGAATTCCTGTAGCTGCTGCTCGTCTAACTGCGAAACCAGGCCACGAAAACCCGCATACCAAATCACATCCCACCATCTGTCTGCACTATCGAAGGTAAAACTTAGATTTTTTTCCTGCACCGATATGTCACGCAGTCCCGCGCTTTCATAAAGCTCGCGATACAGGTCTTGATTGCCGACGCGATGCCAGCTTATTGATGGCAGCTCAATGCCATAGGTTTGAATGCGATTCAAAAACAAATCGACATTAGGTTCAAACGAACTCATCGAGAATGCGCAAGAGGTAATTTTGCCACCAGGTCTGACCTTGCTCGCGATGTGTTTTAGAGTAGAGACCATGTCATCGACAAAGAAGATGCCGAAGGAACAATTGGCCACATCGAATTGCGCGTCATCAAATGTGATGGCTTGCATATCCATCATCTGCCAATCGATATTATCCAGTCCTTTGGCGCGGGCATTTTTGTTCGCCTGCTCTAACATGCCACTGGAGAAATCGATGCCGGTAACGCGCCCATGTGGTAATTGTGCAGCGAGTGAACACGCGCCTAGCCCTGTCCCCGTCGCGACATCCAACACATGCTCTTTTCCCTGCAATTGCAAAATCTCGGGCAAGGCCGCTGCGCTACTTTGGAAAAAAGCCATCGATGGGCCGCCATACCCTTCCGCAACCGTATTAAAGGTCTTTTTCACATTTTCTTTTTTTTCTGGGCTGTCCACTAATCACCTACTCCTGTGTCGAATTTCACAACATCATAACGTCGCGCTTGTCGACACGCCATGTTTCTTGCATCATGAAGCGAATACACTCGCTTGAGGTATTGCCCATGAAACTCCCGCAGACAGTTGATGCTGAACTACACCAGCTTGTCGAAACGATACAGCACAATTGCGATATCGCCGACGCCCAAAATGCACAGGAAAACCCCATGTGTATTTACCTGCTCAAAATGCGCGATTATTTTCGCTGGATGCATCAGCTACCACTCAATGCCTCTATTCCGCGTGAAAAACTGGGCAAATGGATTAACGAACGCGAGCGACACTGGGATGTCGTTGCTGAGGAAGAGATGTCACCGTTATGTATCGAAGGCGAGGAGTTCGATGCCTTTGATACCGCTGGCGTTAACAAGACACTTGCGACGCGTGGACTGATCTATAGCGCAGGTATCGGTCGCGGTGGGCAGATTCATTTTCACTTGGGCAATGAGATTCCTTTTCTCACCGATAGAGAGCAAGGGATATTCGTCACCTCGCAGGAATACGCGCGTGACCTGACGGCCAATCCGGCACACTCTATTGATAGCCGCATTTTTTTACGCAAAGAGGCTTTGCAACACTATATCTGGGGCAAGTATGAAGAGTGGCGGCTAAAGCGTGCTGATAATGCGATGTCGCGGGCGATTAAGGCCTACCCTTTTGAGCATGATCCAATACGCGCAATTAACCAGATGAGTGGCATTGAGATTTACAGCGCCTGGTTGCACGAGCAAGGGGAAATCGCTGCCTGTAAATTACTCGGCGGTGACTGGGAAAAACTGCTTGTCGCTGTCCAGGGCTCGCGTAGTGAGATTATTTGTCGTGCGGTGCGAGATCATCTTGCGGACACATTGGTGACCTTGCCGGCATTACTCGAAGACGAGAATTTCGCCTCGATACATTTTTACATGGCGAATCTTGAGGGTTTTCGCAAAGTCATCTGGCCTGAGTTAGTCCAGGTCTATCGAAATCACCCGCACGCGCCTTTTTCTTCCTCGTTTACCGATACCGCCGTTAATCACCAACCCTGGTTAGCGCATGCGAATGAGATTCTGGCGATATACCGCGCGGAAGGTAGTGATTGTGGCCCGGCTTTGAAGGCTCATTTGAAGGTTTTTGAGTTGTGAGTATTGCACCTTGGAACATTGTAGGTGTTTTCATATTGCCAATACTTGCACTCTGCTGACGGGTCAGGTTCGGAGGGGTTGGGCATACAAAACCGTCGGCCGCATGGACGCGGCCGTCGAGCGCCCATGGATGGGTTCACAGCGCGTTTTGTATGCCCAACCCCTCCGAACCTGACCCAACACCACTGACCTCAATCAACGACACCCCAAGGCCAAAACAAAAAAAAATAACAGGCACTACATCACACTTTTCTACAGACAAAATAAAAGCCCGAAATCCTCACGGATGACGGGCTTTTCAAAAATCGGTGTTATTGTGGATTAACCGCGAGCGCCTTCTCTGCTGTAGATTTTCATCGTCAACCAGGTACAGAGACCACAAGCTACGACAGTAATCAGAATAATCGCGCTAAACAAAAAGTCGGTATAAGCCATATTTCCTCCACTTATCTTGTGTTCCAAGTCGAGCTATCTTGCCCGATTTATGACGAGCCATCAAGCCCTTTTATGCCCGTAAACAGCTCATAAATAAGGCCGTTCCAGCGTTGGGAATATCGGCTATAAATCCCAATAATTTAGTTAATTACAGTGAGTTAATTCACATTTCTAATGTGATGAGCATCGTTTAAAGAAATCTTTTTCACGGACGTTACAGGAAATGATTCGCATGCCTTGCAGCGAAAAATAAATGAAAGTAGTCGTTATAACCAATAGATAAAGAGTGGTATATGCAGGGGAGTAGAGAGATATCGCCAACAGCTTACAGGCTGGTTAAAGGCGTCGACAAGTTGGTTTCATTACCTGAGGTTTGTTTCCTGGTTAATGATCTGGTTAACGATCCACTCAGTGATATTGAAGAGATTGGGCACGTCATCAGTCAGGACCCGGATCTAACCGCGCGACTGTTAAAACTGGTAAATAGCTCCTTTTACGGATTCCCCCAACGAATCGAAACAGTTTCGCGTGCGATCCTGATGGTCGGACTAAAAGAGTTACAGAATATGGTTTGGGCGACGTCTGCGGTAGAAACATTTTCGAAGTTGCCGCCCAAACAAGTCAACATGGCGAGCTTCTGGCGGCACAGTATCTTCACCGCTGTAGTGGGTCGTATTTTAGCCCGCGAGTGCAATATCCTGCATCCTGAGCGTTTATTCGTTGCAGGGTTGCTACACGAAATTGGTCGCTTGCTGTTCTATACCAAGCTACCCAAACAGTCGATGCGTATATTAAAAGCGGAAGAGGAAACCCCAGAGCGCAATCCTATACTGATAGAACGCGAAATCGTCGGTATGGACCACGCCGAGGTAGCTGCCGCCTTACTGGAACAATGGTTTTTGCCAGACAGCCTGATCGAAGCGGTTCGTTTCCATCATAGCCCGGCATTGGCTCAGGAATATGTACTGGAATCCTCCATACTCCACATCGCAAACGCCATGGCCCATGCCCTGGAAAGCGGAGAAGAGGATGCCTTGAAGGACAATTGCGATAGCACTGCCTGGAACCTGCTGAACATCCCTGAAGCGAGGGTCAAGCGGATACTCCACGAGGCCGTCCTGCAATTTCTCGAGGCCCTGGAGCTACTGCTACCCGGAGCCAGCCAGAAAGTGTGATCAACAACGCCCCTTAAGGGGCGTTTTTGTATTTTTTACTTTAAGAATTACTTCTAACATGCCGCTATTTATAAAAGTAGTGCCTTTGAACAATCTCTAAGGAGAGCCGAGATGAACGTCCCTGGATTTAGTCTATTTTCCCGGGAAGACAGCAATGAACCCGCCAGCCTCGACGAGCGCCTGATGGCGCGGCTCGCGCATGCGTTTATTGCCCATACGGTAGCCGATGGCGATAGCGCCTCCCGAGAGGTAACCGACGCTTTGTTATCCATGCAAAAACAGATGATGAAGGCCAAGTACGAACTGGAGAAGATTGTCAAAGTCGGTTCAAGTGTGAAAACGAACAAAACCATACACGATACCGTCAATAAGACACTAGCCGATATATCAGACGCCGTGGTTGCGATGCAGTTTTTTGATCGCATTTCCCAGCGCCTGGAACACACCAGCAATGTCATTCGACTGTTATACGACATTGAGTACAGCGTTAATTTCGATGACCCGGCGGAAGTACGTCGTGCCCTGGTCCGCATCTACAACAGCCTGAGCATGGACGATGAAAGAGAACTGTTCCGTTCCGTCAAAGATGGCGACGATTTGAAAAAGGCATTGCGCGCGGCCCACAAGCGTCTGCGTACCATGCTGAACTCTTCCGGTAGCATCCAGCTATTCTAAATCCTGGCGTTGCTTCTCATCCCAATCTGGTTTAACCTTAGCGCCCTTCTATATATTCGCGACGAAGAATTTTGCGCAATTTTTCCTAGCTAGTTGAAAAATAGCATTATTCTTATTCAAACAAATACCGGAGAGATGGCCGAGCGGTCGAAGGCGCACGCCTGGAAAGTGTGTATACGGCAACGTATCGAGGGTTCAAATCCCTCTCTCTCCGCCATATTCTCCAGGTGAAGCGACAATCCTGCTAAAGAAAGCGATGCGCTCGCATCGCACTCTCTACGGTGATCGAAGCAAGGCACACAACAGAAACACCGACGCGATTGTAGCCTCGCATTAGACTACGGTTGGTCGCACACTTGCCGCTGCTTGCTTGGCACGCTCGCGGGCATCCTCCACGTTATCGCCATAGGCTAAAGCAACTCCCATGCGTCGTTTTTCGAAGGATTCCGGCTTTCCAAACAAACGCACCTCTGTGCCCGGTATCGTCAACGCGGCATCCACATTGTCAAAGGCGATGCCTTTCTTTTCCATACCACCATAGATGACAGCCGATGCACCGGGTGAGAGTAATTGCGTCGACACCGGCAGGCCGAGTATGGCGCGTGCGTGTAATTCGAATTCGTTTTGGCGCTGACTGGCCATGGTGACCATGCCTGTGTCATGGGGGCGCGGACTGACTTCGCTAAACCAGACGTGATCGCCTTTCACAAACAACTCAACGCCGAAGATGCCGCGTCCACCGAGATTACCGGTAATTTTTCTGGCGATCTCCTGCGCACGTGACAAGGCGTTTTCACTCATGACCTGGGGCTGCCAGCTTTCCACATAATCGCCTGACTTTTGAATGTGGCCAATCGGCGCGCAGAAACTGGTTTCGATTTCACCGTTAGCGCCACGGGAACGCACCGTGAGCAAGGTGATCTCATAATCGAAATCGATCATCTCCTCAACTATCACTTTGCCACGATTCACGCGGCCGCCACTCATGGCGTAATCCCAGGCCTTTTCCAGTTCTTCGCGATTCCGCGCCGTCGACTGACCTTTCCCAGATGACGACATCACCGGTTTGACGATACACGGATAACCAACGGCAGAATCTACTGCCATTTGTAATTCGTTAAAACTTTCGGCAAATGCATAGCGAGAAGTAGGCAGTTCGAGCTCTTCTGCGGCGAGACGACGTATGCCTTCGCGATTCATGGTTAATTGCGCGGCACGCGCGGTAGGAATAATTTCAGCAACGCCTTCTGCCTCGAGTTTCGCTAGCGTATCTGTGGCAATCGCTTCAATTTCGGGTACCACGAGATGGGGTTTTTCCTGTTCGATCAGTTCGCGTAAAACTTCGGGATCGGCCATGTTTATCGTATAGGCGCGATGGGCCAACTGGTGTCCCGGCGCATTATCATAACGGTCGACGGCAATCACTTCCACGCCATAACGCTGCAGGCTGATGATGACTTCCTTACCAAGTTCTCCGCTACCCAGCAACATCACTTTCGTTGCCGTCGGCGATAATGGCGTGCCGATTTTCATATTGTTCTCTCCCCCAAGTGAACGGTTTGGCCACACTGTAGCGTGACCGGTCAGAGATAACAAGACAGGCATTTCATGAGAATTAGTGAGCGTGATTATTTCGTGCGCAGAGGATACGAGCGCAAATTTTGGCGGGGGTAGCGACTGCCCGCAATGAGCAGAAAAAAGCCGAATAGCAGCGAGAAATCTAGGCTCGAAACGGCTGGCCCTTTGCGCGGATAACGGTCTTCTTCCATGATGCTGACATTCTGATCGATATATCCTTCGGCGCGGATAATAAGCGTCGCCTGATCATTGGATTTATCCTCGTCCTTGCCCACTTGTATGACGATCTTCTGATCCTGATCCCAGTTCTCCGGGGTAAAGCGTATCGATGCGCCCTCGGAAACTTTTACCGTATCGTCACCGATGATTTCGTAACTCACCACAATTTCCGACTTGGGCGCGGTACTCAAACGTAGCTTGAGGGATTTGCTTTCGCCCTCGCGTATGCTGAGACGAGATTCCGACACAATCAGACGCGCCACTTTGAGTGATAAGGTGTTACCACTACCATCACTAACACCCGCAGGTACCGCACTCAGCAAACGCTCTCCGCTCGCGCCCAATTGCCCTTTTGCTCCGTCGCCCCAGGCTAGCACGTTGCCACCTTCACCCAGCGCGACACTGTGCAAACTTCCCGCGGCAATCGCGATAATATTTTCCAGCGGCGTGTCCGTTTCCTTCCACAACACCAGCGGGGACTCACTAAACTCCATGCTGTCCAGCGGACGCGCCAATTGTCCCTTGGTATTATCTCCCCATGTACGCAAACTACCGTCGCTGAGCAGAACTAAGGCGTGCCCTTGCCCAATAGCGATATCCGAGATGGAAACTCCCGCGTCCAGTGCCAAGTCCAGTTGCGTTGGCGTGAATCGCGGTTCACGATCTCCCAATCCCAGTTGCCCAAACTGATTCTCACCCCAGGCCCAAAGTTGGCCCGATGCATCGATTGCAAAGCTACTATTTTGTCCGGCGAATACCGCTTTGACTTCGGCTTCAAAGGGAATGTCCACCACCTGTAGTTTGGGTTGCGCACTGCCATCACCCAACTGACCGGCGGTGTTATCACCCCAGGCCAGTAAACGTCCGTCATCCAGTATCAGTAAATTGTGATTGGCGCCTACCGCTACTGACTTCGCAGTACTCACGCCATTGACCAGCGTTGGAATATCGCTGTCATTCTTGGACAGGTTACCGAGTTGTCCAAGATGATTTCTGCCCCAACTGAGTACTCGACCATCATTGAGTATCGCAACACTATGCCTATCTCCAGCATTGATATCTGCGATGCTGGAAAGATTCGCAAATTCTCCACCGGATACCAGCACCGGCGTAATTGAGGCTGCACGACTTCCGTTACCCAATTGTCCGTTACTATTGTCTCCCCAGGCCAATATCGAGCCATTGGACTGTAATGCCAGTGCGTGTTGTTGACCTGCGGCGACCTTGATCACTTCTTCGATGGTTCGACCATCGGCATTGCGTATCCCTGCGAAACTACTTGTCTGCGCCTTGTCGATACCCAATTGACCCACGCTGTTATCGCCCCAGGCAATCACGTTACCACCCAAGCCAATGACCACGGTAAATTCACCACCGGCGTCAAGTGTGCGACTACCCGTCGTCAACGGACTGCTCGGCACCGCGCTACACGAGGCGGTAGTAAACGTAAGCTCGTCACCCAGCGTTGTACCGTTTTCATTTGAAGCAATGATTTTGAATGAATACTCGGTTTCACATTTGAGACCGTTGAGCTTGTGCGCAACAAAGGAATCGACAAAGCCGGCGCCGACAACTTCGGACGTCGTGTTGGTGGGACTGAGTCCACCGCTTTGATATTCAAAGTAGGCCGAGGTACTACTGCCGTTAGGTGTTACCTTGGCGCTTAACGTCGCCGAGATCGCCGTAACGTCCACCGCGACCTGCGTCTGTACTGAGGGTGGTTGCGCGCAAGCTTGCGTCTCGATGACCTCATCGTTACTGACCAGCCCACCATTGGCATTGCTCGCCACCACACTGAAAAAATAGCTTGTACCGCAAGTCAGGTCGAGCAGTTGGAAGTGAACAGTTGCTGTATTGGAAATTTCAAACGTACTGGTTTGTTTTTCCTTGAGACTGGTCTCACCATAATTTAAATAGACAGACGTCGGTAATCCATAGGTGTTGACGATAACGTCAACGGCGGCACTGATATTGGTTGTCGAGGAATGAATCTTAGTCAGCTTCAGTGCTTCGCACGCTGGCATGGTAAACGTCAATATCGCACCGACGCGCGTGACTTGGTCGCCAACAGGCGGCGTTGATATGGTGACTACTCGGTACTGATATGGCACTCCACATTGCAAACCACTCATCGACCATGAAAACTCTCTTTTCAACACTCCGTCACCCAACTCGAAAATCGGCGTTGTCTGATCTAACACATCACCAACGCCGTATTCAAAATAAACCTTGGTCGGAATCCCATCAGGATCAACAGATGCTCGAAATTGTACGCTGGTAGCGCTTTCAATTTGCGGGTCCAGTGTTTCCAACAAGGCATTGGCGGTTACACACGGGTTGGTCTTAAAGGTTTTGGTTTCGCCAATAATCGTCTCGCCACCGACTCTGCCAACAACGCGAAATTGATATGTCGTGTCGCAAGTGAGACCCGCGATAAATTGAGACACATTCACCGCATCCAAAGGCGCCTGTTTTATTTGTGAGCGTGTCTGATTCTCGGCCACACTCACCGCGCCATATTCAAAATAGATTTCGGCGGAAAGGGGTTGCGGATTCAAAGTAGCGTTCAAGGTCACGCCAGTCTGACCCACACCACTGATTTCACCCGTCAATAAATTGCTCCCTATACTGGCGCAAATTACGGTTGAAAACTGGTTTTGTTCGCCTCGAAAAACCTCGCCACCACGACGCAAGGCGCCGCGCACATAGTAAATGGTATCGCAACTCAGATTTATCAACGTAAACGACAGTTGTGTTTCAGTCGTCAGGGTCTGTACAGAAGTGCTATATGAAAAATTACTAGTGGGACCATACTCCAGAAAGACCTCGTCACCGATTGCACCATTAAGCACGTCAAGCTGAATGAGCGCACTGGTTTCACCTATCGAAGCCGGAATCGGTAAATCTGGTTTAGGTGTAGCCGCACAATCTTTCGTCGTAAAGGACTTTGTTTCGCCGTTATATACCTGACCTGCCGCGTTAACGCTGAATCTGAACTGGTAGACTGTACCGCAGGCCAAACCGTGAATGGATTGCGAAACGATAGTCGGAAATCGCACATTCACTGATACAAATGCAGTACGCTTTTCCAGTGCGTCACTTACACCATACTCAAAAAAGTACTCGGCATCCGCGCCGTAGGAATTCAATTCACCGTTGAGCTTTGCGTCGTCCAGTAAAACCGCAGTCGCCGATAGGGTGAGTAGTTGCACGGGTTGTTGCGCACAGGCCTCGGTCGCAAAGCTCTCTTCTACGCCCTGCACCACACCATCGGCATTGCTCGCGACTGCGCGAAAATAATATGTCTTACCACATTCCAAAGCGGATATGGTTTGCGCCACATCTTGCATCAAGATATCTGCTGTTATGTTCTGAACTTCAGTTTTCCACAGATAGTCTGCGCTAGTCGTTCCATATTCAAACCAGGTTTCAGTGAGCAAAGCACCGGGATCGATACTCGCATTCAACTGCGCGCCGTCTTGCGTGATATTACTAGCAGGTAGTGTATTGGCCGTGGGCACTTGATTAATTTGCGGCGCAGCATCAACGAATGCTTCAACAACTGCACGCGTTTCATTTAAAGAACGCGCATTATCTGCCAGACCTTCCACGCCACAGACACGCCCAAAACAGGTATTGATACGCGGATTGGAAAAGCGTCCGCTTTGTGGCATGAGATAACTCATGATGGTACCGAATTGCCCGCTTACGCCGTAGCCGTAAGAATAGGTAAACACTCCAGCATCTTGTGCATTGCCTGCACCGTGGGTACTGCCAAATCCGTGCACCAATTCATGCGCCAGCGTGTAGTCATCGCAAATGAAATTGCCGTCTATGCCATCGGCGACGACGGAAAAACCCTTTGCCGCATCCAGTGCAGTTGCCGATGCGCCGTTGCGCAAGGCCTTGCCGCAACTATTGCTGCCGTCATTGACAAAATCACGCACAAAGGTGACGAGATCCGCACCGTATTGAATGCGCATATTCTCGACATTGGAAAACGGCGCAAGACTCCTGCTCATCGATGACAGAGCGGCCTCATGACTATAGCTGTCCGAGAAGTCAATCGGCGCCAGATTGACCATGCGGAAACGCATCTGCACATTGCTGTCGACCAAGGCTGTGTTAGCACGATTCAAGAGATAATGGATTCGCGTGTTGACTGCCTGCGCAGAACCGAGGCGATTTTCCAGACCGCGCGAATACAACACTAAAACATCGACAAGAGAAAAATCATTCGCCCGTGTCGACGTCCTTGGCTTTATGCCGGGCTTAAACCCAGGATTTGGCGTATCCGACAGTTGCACCTGATCATTAATTAAAGGCGCAAAAGAAATCCCGGCTTTCTGCACATCGACTATCCACACGCCGTTCTGATCTGTCTTTATGGCGATGAGTCCGCTTGGGGTACGTATGCTGCCAAATGCCGCGCTCTGCCCCTGTGTAAGCGCCACCGGCCACTCAGGTCCAAGTGATTTGAGGTAACCATTCAAGGACACATCGCCACTACGGTGTACCACGCGTTGTGTAAACACGATGGTGTATTGCTGCCCATTACCAAGCGCGAGGGTATATGGCGTGTTGAGTGGGGAAGTAAGTACGGTGGGATTGGCCAGGACGGCTTGAATACCATTGTCTGCGGCAACACCTCGTGGCTTAACGCCAACGTCTCCGCGCTGATAAAACAGTAATTCATGATGTGGGACGACGGCACTAGATGTCTGCGGAACCGATTCGGTGCAGGCAGTCAATAACAGCACGACGCACAACAAAGCTGTTCGCCATGCCGAACTCTTCCCAAGGACGCTTCCCATTTATCGATAAACTCTGTTTTATTACCGAAACCAGGCCTGTTATACGTGTTTCGGCACTTACTGTATTAATAGCGTGAATTCTAGTGTCGGGGGATAAACTGAATATTAAACCTATGGGGAGAGGCATAAAAAAACCGGGAAATACCCGGCTTTTTTAGGCTTATTCAAATACTGAATTACAGATGGACAAGATTGGCGTAGACGATCAAGACAGTGATCACAAACACGGGAATCCCGATCATCCCAATACCCTTGCCAGGTTTGGTAACCTTTGGTCCAGACATGCGCTCTCCTCGCTTTCGTTGCCCAAATCAATAAAGCGATTTTATAACTGAAAAGCAGGTTTGATGTCAATTCAACAAATCCAAGGCATTTCTTAAGCAAAGGCTAATATTCCCGGCGGTAGTTCCTGTTCATCTAAAAGAAAACCCGGCAGCGCCGGGTTTTCCTGATATGCAACAGACAAGTGATGCGATTAGACGAAAAACACTTTGCTAGTCATCGTGATCATCGTCGTCATCATTGGTCGCTACCACAACATTCATGTCGCCACCCGCAACGCGAGAGATATACAGATCTTCTTTGTCTTTGCTCAACACAGGGCGTCGTTCTTGACCTGGTGTGTTTACATTAGGCACGGGTACTGGTTCGCCAAAGGCATCGTCTTTGTGCGCGCGTGTCGCCATCCACACATCGTCTCCGCCACCGCCGACAGCACCGGGACGATTGGTATCGAATACCACCATACGGCCGTCATAGCTAATGAATGGGCGATGATCGTTGAATTCAGTGCTCAATACATCTTCGTGCTGAACGGGTCCAACAGGCATGCCGTCATCCCCTACCTGCACATACCAGATATCGTGACCGCGATTTACACCCGCTACCGGTCTGTTTGACGAAAAGTAGATAAAGTGTCTTCCATCCGCGTCACGGAAAAAAGATGGTCCCTGATCAACCTTTGCCGTATTCACATCACAACCAAGATTTTGAACCGATTCCCATTGGTCCCAACGACGGGTGTCGGCGCGATAGGCAACATAGATATCTCTGTCACCGCAACTGCCTTCGACATTACGCACGCTTGCAAAATACAAGAAATGTCCATCATGACTGAGGGCGGGACAAACATCGGTAGTATCGCTGTTGATGCCCTCGGGCAGGCGATACGCGTTGCCAAACGGCTTGTCATCATCTTCACGAGTAAACACATACAGGTCCATATCACGTGGACTTTGACCTGGATTGTCTCGCTCTGAAGCGACAATCATTGTTTTACCATCAAGAGTGAGAAACTGACATCCATCGAAATAAGACGAATTGACGCCATCAACAGGCACAGGCGTTGACCAACCTCCCGAATTGCCGGCGAAGACAGATCCTGAAACCAAAACCAAAGACAATAAACAAATAGAACGATTTAACAGACGTGATGATTTATTTAATTGTTTCATCTACGGCTCTCCTTGCTCAAGTTAGTCGGGCATATCCAAGCCCGGTGAATTTGAATTGACATGTGAACTCCTGACTCAGTCACATGCGAGGCAGAGCGTAACATCGACACTTTGATATAACCAGAAAAAAAAGTGCTCGTGTCGAAATTAAATTTTAATCGTTAATAGGCGTTTTTGTGGCGAAATCCGCGCGTCAGCGTCAGCGCGATCACCTTCAGATCGAGGAGTAATGACCAATTGCGAATGTATTCAAGATCGTAGTCTATGCGCTTAGCCATCTTGTCCAATGTAGCGGTTTCACCGCGTAAACCATTCACTTGCGCGAGACCGGTTATTCCAGGCTTAACTTTGTGACGTAACATATAACCGCTAATGAGTTTTCGATATTCCTCGTTATGCGACACCGCATGTGGACGAGGACCTACAATCGACATATCACCTTTCAATACATTGAAGAATTGCGGTAATTCATCAAGCGAGGTTTTACGCAAAAAACCGCCAAAACGGGTAACGCGCGCATCGTTTTGCTGCGCCTGCAAAACATGTTCACCGTCTTCCATCACCGACATGGTACGAAACTTCCACACCACAATATCGCGACCATCAATACCGTAGCGCCGCTGCTTAAAAAACACGGGGCCTCTGGAAGTGAATTTTATTCCTAAGGCAATCACCAACATTGGTACCGCAATCAACGCGAGTATGACAGAACCCAGCAATAAATCCTCTACGCGCTTTAGTGCGCCATCAACACCGCTATGAGGATTCTCATGTATGCTCAGAACAGGCATATCGCCGACATGCATCCAGCGACCGTGCAGAATGTTAAAGACGTTGAAATCAGGCACCACATACACTGAGGCCGTGGAATTTGAAAATCGCGCAATCAATTCCTTTACGCGATGCTCTGCTCGCATAGGAAAAGTAATGTAGACGATATCGATGTCACCGCGATTGGCTTTCTCGATCAAGTCTTCCGTGCTTCCCACCAGGCTGTCACGTAACTCATCGTCGATACGCTCGCTGCGGTCGTCATAATACCCATCGAAAGACAGCCCCATCCATGAATCGTGAACAATTCGCTCCGCCAGGTCTGTCCCTAGTTTATTCGCGCCAAGTATGGCTACAGAACGGGTATTAAAACCACGGCGACGCAATTCGTGTAACACGTTGCGCGTAATGATGCGCAGTGATGACAAGGCAAGCAAGCTGGATACAAACCAACTCCCCATTACCAGACGTGAATAATCATGTGATGTCTTGAACATGAACACGATGACCAGCACAGACATAAATGCCAGGCCCCAGCAAACCCAAATCTGTATGATTTCCTCGCGTATACGGTGTATGCGCCAGGACCGATAGATATCGAGCTTGCTGGCCATCAACATCAGCAAGGCTACCGCCAGCAAACCAGCGAAGGCATAGCGCTCATGCCAGGGAATGTCGTAAAACCAGGTAGAAAAATACAATAGCGACATGATAAGGATGATGTCGATCAACCTTAGCAATAGAGAAAACGTACCTTGATATGGTCGAATTAAACCCTGATGCTTGCCCAAAACTACCTGCCGTTTTTTATGGTACTTTTATCACGCAGCTACTAGCGCAGCATTGTTTGATGGCCGATGATTCCGGCGACGCGTCCAATAGATCACAGCCCCCAGGCCCAGGAACATCATGATCCAGGTTTCCAGCTCTGGGACCATTGCGACCTGCACCCCATAGCCGCCAATATAACTATGTGAACTCGCGTCAAAAGAAGACTCATTAACAAACCCAACGAAGGTTGCGTAATATGTCCCCGGTTCGGCATAAAAACTAAACGATCCGCTACCCTCAATCACGCCCATTCTTTCGGTGGCGCCTTGAGTCACCATAAAGCCAATATAATCGAAGGGAACGGGAAAATTGAAGTCGGTGAGCGTGGCCTCATACATGCCAGCATTGCTGATCTCAAAATCGTCGATATAGGCATCGAAGCCAAATACCTGGCGCGTATCGCCACCGTATACGATACTTTGAAAACTCATGTCTTCCGTGACGGCAAACGAGAGCGTGGGCAACATCAGGATTAACACCCCTAATCCACGTTTCATCCAACACACATCCATGTCAACACTCCTTAACGTTATTGTTCATATCCGGCTAAATAACCTCAACTTTCTAATCCTGAAGGCAATGAGATCACTGCACGCGATATTACTATACCAGTTGAAGTATCCCCTGTTTCTTTTACAGGCGCAAGTCGTTATTTTTTGCCTATTTTATAGTTTACTTTAGCTTATTTATACAAGCAGCGGTCGAGCATAAAGGCGTATGTTGTTATGACGTTTTTTGTCGAAAATCTTTACGATCGTTTTTAAAGCAATATTTGTATTGCATCAATTGCCTACATATAATTGCGCTTTAACGGAAGGATCCGAACTGTGACGCTTGTGGGAATTCGAAACGCATACCTGATAGGCCTCATCGGCTTTTCACTACTGAACGCATGCGGCGTTGCCAACCAGGCAGGTGGCGAAGCAGGCATCATTATTTTCCCAACGGAAACGCTTTATACGTCTGAACAAGGCGGCCACGTACCCATTTCCATCAAACTTAAAACGTCACCCAACAGTGAAGTTCATTTACAACTCTCCAGCTCTGACACCAGTGAGGGAGTGCTAGACATCAGCGAATTGCATTTCAACGCCAGCAACTGGAACGTCGAACAAAAAGTCATACTGTCAGGCGTTGACGACAACGACAAGGACGGCAATCGTGAATATGCTGTCGAATTGCATATTTCCTCCGACGATAGTCGTTATGCAAATTTGAATTTGGAATCATTACCCGCGCTCAACCTCGATAACGACGAAGCCAACATCACCATTTTCAGTCCCGTGCATTTTCAAGTCGGCGAAACAAATAACAGTTCGGCGATTGCCGTTGTGTTGAATGCGCGACCAACGGCAAACGTATCTTTCCCGGTGAGCATACCCGAGGCGGACGAGGCGCGCACCGAAATTACCCAATTGACATTCACCGTGGAAAACTGGGACAAACCACAGTTAGTCACTATTTTCGGCGTCAATGATTTTCTTGTCGATGGACCTCAAAGCTTTACGGTGGTTTTTGGCGCCGCCAGCAGCGATGACGGCGACTATAACGGATTAGATGCAGGCGATATTATCGGCACTACGCTTGACGATGATGTCGCAGAATTCGCGATAAGTGTGAATTCCGCTACCACAAGCGAATCCGGCGGAAAAGCCAGCATGGGTGTTCGCCTCCGCGCTCAGCCTTTGCATGATGTGAGCGTTACGATTGCATCGTCAAATGTGAATGAAATTATTGTAGACAAGACAACACTGACATTCACGTCGTCTAGTTGGGATACGGAACAAACCGTCATCGCCAGTGGCGTCGATGATGCGCGCGACGATGGAAACCAATTCGTGCAAATTGCGTTTGCCATGGAGAGTAGCGATACCAATTTTGATAATGAAACATCACAGCTGTTGACCAATATTGATGACGATCAGGCGGGCATAACCATTAGTTCGACACAAACCTGCGTAACAGGAGAAGACGGACAAACAGCACTTGTCGACGTGGAACTAAACGCACAACCTGCCAGTCAAGTGGCATTAGCAATCTCCAGCCTGGACACCAGCGAGGCAAATGCCAGCCCCGAGACATTGCTCTTTACTGAAAACAACTGGAATATAAAACAACAAATTCTTATCAGCGGAGTTATTGATACCACGAATGATGGAGATCAGCCCTACCAGATTCACGCCAGTGTAAGCAATACGACGGACTCTGCTTTTACGACACTATCGAGCAACATATTGTGCAAGAATCTGGCGCTGCAATCGGAAGGCAATATCAATCAGTTTGTTGACGTGGGCCTTGAAGAAAGCAAACGAGGAAAAACCGGTCCGTCAGCACTTTCTTATTACCGGCTAAACGATTTAGCGCAGGGAAATCAATACCTGTTTCATATCGACAATGCGAGCGCTATGGTTGATGCCGCGATTTATTCCAGCAGTCTACCACTCGAAAAAACTGGCCACGGTAGTGGTAGCGACATCCTGCTCATTGGTGTTGCCGTTAGTGATGCGCTTTACTTTACCGTCGGCAGCAAAGACACTGGAAGCGGAGGCGCTGTCTACGATATTTATGCCAGCGACCTGGGCCCCTTACACGCATCGGAAGGAAGCGCCGACGAAGAAGTCCTAGTCCCGAGCAATAGTGATCAATACGCTGGCCAGGTCGGCATAGGTAGCAGTTATTACCGCAGTCCGGTAGACGAGACCAGTAAATCTTTTGCTGTAGAACTCACGCAATTGAGTTTGAACAGTCAACTCCACGTCTATTTTCGTCAGGCAGGCGAATACCTGCGCGCTACTGCCTGCTTGCCTGCCACGGGTGAACATACGTTTCTGTTCTGCCAGGTCGCGCCTGATGACGATGGACAGATTCATATCATGATTAGCGGCGAAGCCTCGCCTGCGGGCAGTGATTACTTGATCACGGTTAAAGCCAATCCATAAATAAGCACCTGCCAACAGACACAACCCGAATAGCCTCCTCACATTCTGGAGGACTCAAGATCTTGCGCGGATATGCCGACAACATAATGCGTTATTACGTTTTCATTTACGCCTATTTCAACTCACTGTCGATATACGAGCAGCAATGCCTAAGACCAGACTACCCAGCGCTACGAGCCACAAACTTGAATCCGTTGACTCGGCTGCTGTACCGCAACAAGTGCTGTCTCCCAGACAAATTCTGCATTACCTGATCGCTATCCTGTTGATGAGCATCTATGGGGTACAGGTCTGCCCTTTTGTCGAGGAACTTACCCTAGCGGAAATAATGTCACCACTGGTGCTGATTGGTATCGTTCAGTACGTTTTTCGCTATTTTGTTGCGGCAAACTATATTCCTGAGCAGGCATACGAAAAACAGGCGACGACAGTGTTTGCCACAGAATGGGGGCTTTTTCTACTCTCGGGCGTATTTCTGGCGGCGCACAATACGGTGACCTATGACTTTCCTCTCCATAGCGGAATGAAATTGATTGTCGGCTATCTGGCTATCGGATTTTTCGTTGCCACGGATCTCGCCTTAGAAAGGGATTTTCGCGTAATCACCCACTTACAAAAAACAACGGCAGCGCTTGCTCTTCAATCCAGCGCAACATTGACAAGAAAATTTAGCCTGTTTATATCTTGCACCTTGATACTATTGACGACGGTTCTGTTTCTCATTATCAACAAAGATCTGACGTGGCTCGAAGAAGCGTCTGCCAAGATACCTTTTGATATCGCACAACAGGCTATTATGGGAGAGCTGGCGTTCGTCGGGGCAATAATCCTGTTTTTTCTACTCCTGTTGAGCCACGGCTTTACGCGCAATCTTTCGCTACGGCTCGATGCTTCCGCCCAAACCCTATAAATTCACCTGGGTATACACAATATTTCTAAAGTTTATTTTGGCGGCAGCCGAAGAATTTCCTACGCCGATACTTTCCATAAAACTCAAGCAAAGTGGAGCACGACTAAATGATTTTACGCCACTACACTAAAACCAGTCTGTTACTGCGTATTCTTAACCTACCCCTTTACCTTATGAAACGAGCCAGTCACTCAAATTGGCTAATTCCCCTCACGATTGCCGTCATTGTTACCAGCACGCTCATCACCACCCAGCAATTTGTCAATTCGTGGATTACCGTCGTAACCACGATATCGCTCTTATAGTCTATCTCAAACCAGAAAGCCCGCTAATTTCTCATTAACTGTTCTAGTCTTGGGTAATTGGTAATTCTCCAAGCCATGCGACTCAAAAACCGTTAAAATACCGCGCAGTCTTTTAGAACCGGATTCCTTACTATGCGGCAGAAATCACTGGTGCTTACTTTATGTCTTTTCCTTGTGCCATTTAACAACGTTTTATCCGGTGACGAGATAGCGTATTCAGAACAGGCGTGGCCCGAGAAAAGAATTGAATCCGAGAGCTTGTCATTAGGCACATTGCAATTCCACGTGCCCGAAAGATTTAGCGCCAGCTTTGTGGGTGAACAAATGCTGGTTTTCAAAAATGCGGAAAACGACAAAATAATTTTCACTCAACATCAACGCCATGAACTTGCGCCATCGATTAAAGACGCTATGCAATTACAAAATTGGGCGCAAGTCGTTTTTGAGCCGAGCGAACCGGACGATTCAATAGATTACCGTTTAATAGCGGAATTCCGCCGCGTTCTTCTCGATCAAACCGAAGAAATACGCAAATTTCAACATCGAGAACTGACCGCTTATCTTTTTTCCGGAAAACAACAAGCGCCTTATCCCATTGTTGTGATGCTGTTAGATGCCACACAGGAGCAGGTTTTCTATTTACTGGAAGTTAGCATAGCCTCAGACGACATTACCGAGCAGGCCTTGTCAGGCATACAAGTGGCAAAAGAAAACAAACACGAGATCATCATACCTCCCTCGCCTGCACAGACCGAATCTGCTGAACCCGGATTAATTGAAGCCGCAACACCGGTGGAAAGTCTGCCCAATATTTCAACCACCGAACCAACCGCGCTAGACGAACAAACAGTTCAGACCGAGTAAAATATTTCTGCCAAATTCTCATAGATTAATTCCCAGCGCATGACTGGAAACAGATTAAAAAACGAGTCTTGTTGACCGATACAACACGAGCACCATCACAAACTGAATAAGTATCTCAGTACGGAGCCTCTCATGAAAAAACCCGCTATTCGTCAGTCATTCATTAGCCAGCTATTTTTCCTCGCTACTCCCAGGCAAACGCTGTCGAATTTCATCCCATATTACAAATGAACCTGTTTGGCACCAACGGGGAAGAATTTCTAACCACTACCAAAGTGAGTCAGGACGCCTACGGCAACACCTCTATATAGGACACCACGATATACGCTGGAGGAATGGTTTTTCTAGCTGTAGTTCTATCTGTTGATCGTAACCTGCCTTCTGGCAATGGCAATTTCCAGACAGACGTTTAATCTAATTTCCAGGACCAGTGCGACAGGAGGTTCAGACGTTGTAAAATTCACTCAAACATCTCTTCAACCCCTTGCGAATCTATCGTTTTCCTGTCGGTAATCCACAGGCGCCGATTCGTCCGGAAGTTCGAATCGTATGAACTTGAAGCTGGCCAGATCATACTTCCCTCTGGCGGCACCACAATCGATGGCTTGTGTCTCGCTTTCACCGCCGGTGTGGGATTTAGGATCCAGGCTATATACAATTGTTTTCAAATTTCAGGTATTGAAATAGTTTTTTATAAACTGTCGTTTCATTTAAGTAAATGTAACATTTCATATTGGACACTCCAATTATTAGAAAATATTCCTATATCTGGACGATATATGACTGCATCAATCAGGATTAAAACTGGACAGAATACATGCAGCAAAATACCGTTCGTATTGGAATTGGTTACGGCACACCTACTGCTCAAACTACGCCTGTCCTGGTCGCATCAAATGATGAAATAAATGCGAAAGAAAGCACGGCAACTATATATTTGCTCGATGACGATCCCGTATTTCTGGGAGCAACACATGCGCAATTACAACAATACGGCTATGACGTAAAGTGTTTTGGCAGCACCCAGGAATTTTCTGCCGCAATAGAGAAGAAGCTGCCCGACCTGATCATTAGTGATATTGAACTTCAGGAGGAAACCAGCACAGAATTCTTTATCAGAGAAAATTACGTAGACAAATTTCTGGGAACCCCTATCATTTATCTTTCGGGCTATAATGATTTTCATCACCGACTGGAGGCTGCCCGCACAGGAGCCTCTGCTTTTTTTCACAAGCCGGTAGATATAAATGCCCTAACAGAACGTATCGATATTGTTACCCATCGACAGAAAGAGGAGGCCATCCGCGTTTTGCTAGTTGATGACAGCCGATCTCAAAGTGCGCTGATATCTTATGTTCTGGGAAAACACAATATGCAAGTTGATTGCATAAATCGACCCGAGACTACTCTTGACTACCTGGATGAACACAGACCTGACATTATCATTCTCGACATCAACATGCCGGTCTGTAGTGGTATAGAGTTAGCCACGGTTATACGTCAACTTGATACCTATGTTAGCATTCCGATTGTCTATCTCTCGACAGAATCCGCTATCGACAAACAGTTAGAGGCAAAAAAAGTCGGTGGTGACGACTTTCTCACCAAGCCGATTAATCACGACACACTGGTGTCTACGGTAACATCCCGCGTTAGGCGCTCACGCTCCTTGCAGAGCCTGATGATGCGTGACAGCCTAACCGGACTGTACAATCACACCACCACAAAGGAAAAACTTAGCAACGAAATCAATCGTAGCCAGCGCGCCAAAAACCAGTTGGTCTTCGGGATGATTGATATCGACAAATTCAAATCCGTAAATGACACGTATGGACATCCCACCGGCGACAAGGTGATAAAAAGTCTTGCCCGGTTATTACGGCAACGACTTAGAACAACCGATATCGTGGGTCGCTATGGTGGCGAGGAGTTTGCTTTTGCCCTTCTAGACACCGACATGAATAATGCCATACGCATTATGAACGAAATACGGGAATCATTTTCACAAATTGTACACACAAGTGAAGGCAGGCACTTTAACTCTACCTTCAGTTGTGGATTAGCCAGCTTTCCGGATTTTGATAGTGTAGTTTCCTTAAACGACGCGGCAGATAAGGCCTTATATATGGCAAAAAACAACGGGCGCAACCAGGTTGTGGCGCACAAATAGTAAATCTATTCTCTGGAATTTATTTGCCAGCCTCGGTTAGCAACAAGCCCGATAACAGTCGATCTACCGGGGCGAAGTCGTCGGTCAGCACCGGAACCTCCTTCATCGAAGTTCCCGTTGTATACAAGGGCTCGGATATATCCAGCCAGGCGCGAGAGAATCCTCTCTGTGCCTGCACGACTTCAGGAATCGGCATGGCGTTTGATGCAGAGACAACATATGTCACACGAGCCGATGTTTCCGGTATGCTTTCCAACCACACCTGCACATATTTGAAACTCGCCGAAAGCGTCTTGATCATGGATTTCAAAAACCGTGGATCAGGAAATATGTCGACAATATTCGTCACGTAGAGACCATCAGGCGCAAGCCTTTCCTTGACGAGTTGATGGTACTCGTTTGTTACAAGATGATAGGGTATAGCAATATCGTGATAAACATCGCTCACGACAACGTCAAACAATTCTGTTGTTTCCTGTAATACCAGACGCGCATCTTTATGGATGACATTCATACCATTGGTATCAAGATATAGATTCTCCTGTGCCAATTGCGTCACGTAGGGATCAAGCTCTGCGACCGTCACTTTGGCGTCGGGAGCAAAATAGGCCACCCCTCGCGGCTGCGTATATGCGCCACCGCCTGCAAAAAAATAATTCAGGGTTTGCGCCCTGTCTCCGCCGAAGAAGCCAAGAACAAGTTCATCCATTAGATGAACATAGGGCGAGATAAACATACCGGGTTCCTGTTTGTGATTCACGCCGTGTAGCAGGTGATCGAGTATCATCGCCTTGGCTTCACCGAAGGGAAGGTCTTCGTTGTAGGCATCTACACGGATGCAGAAGTAATTACTTTCTTTGTTGCAGGGATTGGAAAAGCCGTCACGTATAGCCGTGACACCGGAAACCAATAACACTGCCATCAAAACACCGATGTACGCGCCTTGCCGCGGAGGACGAAAGAACGGCAAGCCAAGCACCAGCAACACGGCCGCGCATATCGCGACGATATTGCGCGTTCCAAAATACTGCACCAGCCAATAGCCGGTAATAAAGGTGCCTATGATGCTGCCCAGGGCGGCGAGCGCATGCATACGCCCGACGATATGCCCTGCACGACTGTCAAGCTTTAAACTCATGGTGGTCAATAGCGGCGTAACAATACCTAACAACATTGCAGGCAACAGAAACAATACGCACATGTAGATAAAGCTGCTGCTTATCAGACTAAGCTCCGCGCCTTGCAGACCCGGCGCAATTAATGTCAGCAGCCCCAAACTCGCGAGCGTTAACACCGCCGCAGTCGATAACACAATGCCGATATGTTTTTCGCCCGCCCCTGCATCAGCCCAACGACCACCGAGCCAACTGCCCACAGACAACCCCGCCAATACCACGCCGATGATAGACGTCCAGGTATAGAGCGACACGCCGACAAATGGCGCCAACAATCGACCCGCCGTGATTTCGAGAACCATGACGATAGCCGAACTGACAAATACGACAAACCCAAACCACGTAAGCTTTGCACGAGCCAACTGCTGCGACATAAAACCTAACCTGCTAAGAAATATGATGGCTAAATATACTCCACTTTTTCATTCTCAGCTCCTTTTCAGTTTTCCTTTGTTCAATTAGATCTAATTTTTTGCGGTTGGATGTCATCAATACGCAAAGCGGATGTACTACTCTTATAACAAGGACATAAAACACAAGGAGGTGCCGCGCAATCTACTATCCTACAATTAACTGAAACGGAACATCAGAAGCCGCAATGGCTGCTGTAATTTTAAATACATGGAGGATAAAGGAAATGACTTCCTTTCAAAACAGAACAATGAATCAAATTTGCGCAGGCGTGTTACTCGCGCTAGGTGTTAGCGCAGTCGCCGTGGCAGAATCTACAACTTACCGATGGAGTTCGGAAACCGCTTTTTTCAACGGCATGGTAGATAACGGTTTCTTGAATGTGTACGTATCTCACAACACCAGTAGTGGCCAACCTCCCATGCCTGGCCCCATGCCGATTCCTGTAGAACCGGGAATGGAACCGCCCGTGCCAGGACCAGGTTTGCCCACCGATGAGATTTATCTCTTTGTCAATCATTCCCAGGACATGGAAAGTAAATGGGGATTTTATGCCGGGCAACTGGATCGTAGCGCCTTCCAATTTTCCAACGAAGGCGCGACGCTAAAAGCGCATATCTGTATGCAATACACAGATGGAAATTATCGTAATGAGCCACCTCCTCCACCGGGTGAGCCCAAACCAATTGATGGCGCCGTGAGTGACGGTTCAAATGTCAATCCTGATGACCCAAATACACCGCCTATGCCTCCACCACCATTCCCGCCCATGCCGGAACCGGTTGAAGTGTGTGGCGATATCAATCTGGTATGGACTGCAACGCGGGACACCATGCATAGAGACGAGTCTACGGGTTACAGCAAGTACTTTGACCTCGTTACGCGTCATCATTCGAAGTCGCGTGGCAACAGTGCGGTTGCAGAAGGAAGCTTTATGGAAATGCCTGTCAGTTCCAACGCTCCAGATATGGGATATGAAATGGCGAATCTTTTCCGTGTAAGTGCCGATGAAACATATTCCACAACGGGAGATGCGTTCGACAGAGGCCATAAACACTAGGTAGAAATAAGCGGGGTCAGTTACGACTTTTTGACCCCGCTTTTCTAATACTCGACCTGAAGACGCAATAACATCGCGCTTTCGTTGGAGAGTGTCGTGTATGCACCGGCTTCTTCGTCGAAAGCTTGCGCCACAGTCTTTATGTAATTCAACATCACGCGGGATTTAGAGGTAGGATACCAGTTCACACCGAGCGTCCAGGCTGTACCACGGCGAGCATTGGCCTCAGGGTCTACGCCTTCCCAGGCATCAAACAAACCACCAGCGGTAAAAAAATTATCATCGACTTCAAACCAGCTATAGCGAAGCGCGACTTCCCATGCACCTATACCATTCGCTGTGTCGACAGGATTTTTAATTTTTTGTCTTTCCAGCAAACCTTCTTCAACCGTGCGTTGCTCGCCAGTTAGAAAGTAACTGGCAAACACATAGCCACCTCGCACCGTCGCCTGGTTTTCGTAAGTAAACACGCCGTTCAAGAACTCACCTGCCAGCGTTGCGGAGCCGAACAATACTTTTGCATCGACATCGTAGCGCATACGTTTATACGCCTGATCATTGGGCAGGTCAGCCGCGAACAAGGCAAAACCACTTTCCGTTTCCGGCGCTATTTCTACAGATTCACTTTCTGAGGAATCACGTATTCCGCTTTCAAATGAACCGCCCACCCATAGCGTTAATTGGCGCTCTTTCTCTTCATACAACAAACCTTGGGCCTGGCCGACAAAATCCATAGAGTTATTACGATCAGGGGTGTTATCGCCAGTACCATTTACGACACCGGCTGAGAAGAATAGTCGTTTGTCCAGAGCATTTCCTAACACCAACAATCCGCGGTCACGACTGCCAGAAAATGTTTCACTGAGAATAGAAGGTTCAACAAATTCATAGTAGCGGCTGGAGCTGATGTTTTCGCTCCCCAGCGGATAAGAGAACTGCCCGCCTTCATAGGTCAGGCCGCCTAACTTGACTTTGATATATAAATCTTTGGCCTTTACTTTATCTGCCATTTCGATACTGGTTTTGTATTTAATTTTTGGGCTTAACTCGCCGCGTGCATCCAGACGGGCACGGCGCAGCGAAACAAACATCCCGGTCGAAGACGGATCTTGATACGTCGCACTCTGTTGATGGCGGCGAGCATCGATTTGAATACGCCCGCCTATCTTGATCAGTTCTTCGGCGTCGTTCTTCTTTTTACTTTCTGGCTGAACGGCTGGTAGCTCTGTTTCCGTTGGCGTTGTTGTCTTTGCAGGTTTTGCGGGTGCAGGAGACGATTTATCCTGTGGATGGGGATCGACAGGATCTGCCATTTTAGGAATAGCCATTAATGATTGTCGCGCGCGTTCGAAGGGATCTTCCACAGCATAGGCTTCGACACTAGCCGCGAGCGCTATCAACAACACGATGAAACAGAATTGAATTTTTCTCATTGTTTGTACAACCAGTAACACTTAATCCAACTACAAAACCATATTGCCCGCAGCACCTATGGTTTGCTTGCGCGGCGCAAGCTTTACCGCCAGCTTCTTGCTGATCTGCGCCAAATCGTCCTCGGCATTGGAAAGCGAAAACTCATTAAACACCACCGGAATCGACACCTCTTCCAGCAAGGTTTCAAGCTGGAAAAAGTTCTTGTCCAGATCCGCGTCCAGCTCAACCAACATTGCGTCCACGCGCGTGTCACGCAAAATTCGCCGCCAGTCCGCCGCATAGCGATCAGCAAGCATCACCGCGATTCCCTCGGACTCAAGTGCCTCGACCAAAGGCGTGACCACAGCACCCTCGGGATAGGCTAACACAATACGGACACGGTTTTTTCGCGGCATTGTAACCGGCGTTTTACGCTGCAGTGGCACCTGTGGAGGATGCGGCTCGAACCAGCGTGCGATCGGTGAAAGAAAACCCGCAACGGCCACACCTGTGACGACCTCGTATAAGAGATAGATGAGTGCAATCTGCGTGCTCGGGCTATCCGACATATGGTGCACCAGGTCTTTCATCAGATGTACTTCACCATAGACCTCGATAGCCAGCAGCGGCACCATCACCACCACGCCGATGGTCTTGAAAAAACCATGAAACAGGACCAACTGACGCCCGAGACCCGACAAACCCAGGCCGAGCATCGCGGTACTAATCCCGGAACCGACATTAGTGCCAAACACCAGCATCACCGCCTCATCAAAACCGAGCAGATTCGCATTGACCAGGGACATGGCGATAATCGCCACACTCGAACCGGACTGTGACAAAAACGCCAGCATCGCGCCAACCAATAACGCCACCATCCAGTGCCCCTGACTGGCGTGCATATAATCATTAAACCAGGGCAATTCCTTTACCGGTGCTGCCCCCATCTTGATTAGCTCAAGGCCGTAAAATAGCAACGCAAACCCAAGCACCACATTGGTAATGAGTTTGATGTTTCCGCTTTTTTTGTTGCCGAACTGGCTAAGCCCGCCGGCGACGGCCATGAGGATAAAGACCAGGGTTTTGAAATCGAGGGATGCCCACAACACAATGAATGCGGAGCCTACACTTCCACCCATCACGATGGGCAAGCAGCGACGAAGGTTGAGTTGTCCGAGTTCGGCTAGTGCGATCAGGGTAAAGGTAACCGCCTTACCACTACTGGTTACTGCCCCAGCGAGCAAACCACCGATACTGGAACTGAGGTCATTTCGGGAATAATGCCGGATGATGCCTGGGGCATAGCCGCTGCCGAATTTCTTAATATTGTCACTAAGGAGATTGATGCCGACGAAGAAAAGCCCAATACCGCCAAGGACTTCAACCATAATATGGAACATACACCCCCGCTCCAGAATCGCGCTGCCGTTCCCGAACATCAACGCGATAGTTTTCTTGTTCTTACTCAGGTCCGTTTAGCAAACGGGGAGTCTAAAACACCTTCATTATTCACAAATTAACTTTTCTAAATGGGGTCATATCTCAGTGGGTTCAGATACCACTTTTGACTCTATAACAACCAGGCCCGGCGCATATTATCAAAAAGCGGTATCTGAACCCACTGTTGTTATAAACATCGAAAAAAAGGAGGTATCCGCCTAGTTTCAGTAGGTTATACTCGGCGCATCAGCCAGTAGGGAGAGGGGCTCAATGAGGGAGTTCTTAAAGGAAACAACGCCTGTCAATATACTGACCGTTAATTTTGATTTCGATACAAATACTGTATTTCAAAAGCTCTTTTCCTCCACGCCATATGTTGTGCAAGCTTCGACAAATGATGAAAACCTTCTGCGCGAAATCCAACAATGCCATCCCGACCTCATATTGCTGAAGCATGACATTGCTGGCATCGATAGGGCATTCGAACACATCCGAGCAATAAAAAATCATCTTGCGAGTCGTGATATTCCTGTTGCAGTTATCGGCACGCCGAATGACGACACGGATAGGATCCGATCATATGAAGCAGGTGCCGTCGACTACATCGTCGAGCCATTTCTGGAGAACGAATTACGCATACGCGTAATCAACCATATTTCTAATGCACGCGATCGAAATTCTCTAAAGGCACTGACCAAAGAACTCGAACAGCGCGTCAGCGAAAGAACTGCTGAACTTGTAGAAAATGAAGAACGTCTCGCTTTTGTCCTTGAAGGAAGTCAACAGGGATTCTGGGATTGGAATATTCAAACTGGCGAAGTAAAGCGCAATGAAAATTGGGCAAAAATGCTTGGATATAAGTCCATATTGGAGTTTGAAAACAACACAAAAACCTGGACTGACAAAATACACCCTGATGACCGGGAGACCGCATGGGCAGCAATAACTGATCACCTCAACGGCCGCTCCTCACACTATAGAGTTGAATATCGTATGCTCACCAAAAATGGTGAGATCAAATGGATACTGGATCAGGCTAAAATCGTCAAGCGGGACAGCGACGGAAAACCGTTGCGCATGAGTGGCACACATACTGATATCACTGAGCGCAAACTAACCGAGAATAAAATACGCCATCAATCGAATATTCTCGAGATGATTTACAAACACACCCATGACTGTATTGTCCTTTTGGACAAACATTTCAATTTTATCCAGGTAAACGAAGCTTATGCCAAGGCCTGCGCACGTGATGTGTCAGAGTTTCCTGGTCACAATCACTTCGAATTTTATCCTTCGATATTGATTTATACTTTCGAGAATGTTGTCAAAAGCAAAGCACCTTTTCATATTTTGGCCAGACCTTTTGATTTTCCCGATCACCCGGAATGGGGAACGACATACTGGGATTTGTCGCTCATCCCTATACTCGATAGGTCTGGCGAAGTTGAATTTTTACTTTTCACCCTAAAGGATGTTACCAGCAGGGTATTGGCAGAACACGAAAAGGAACAACTGCAAACACAACTACAACAAGCACAGAAAATGGAAACTATTGGTCAGTTAACGGGTGGTATAGCCCACGACTTCAATAACATTCTGGGCGCAATTTTAGGATTCGCTGAATTGAGCGAACACCGCTTGTCTTTTATTCAGGACAATCAACTTGAACAGTATAACAAACAGATTTTAACTGCGGCAGAGAAAGGCCGCGACCTGGTAAGCAGCATGCTGGCCTTTGGCCGAAACAACACGGGAGGACTTCGAGCGATAGATGGAGCAACACAGCTCAATGAAGTGGCCACGTTGATGCGGTCGACTATTCCCAAAAGCGTAAGCATTAATTTGGATATAGCACCAAACGTTCCGCCGCTCCTGACGAATGCTGTTCAACTACATCAGGTTCTTACGAATCTCATCATCAACGGCTATCATGCCAGCGGTGAACATGGCAAGTTAACGCTGAGCATTGGCGGGCCAATTGAAGTGCAAGGTGTATGCGCGAGTTGTCACCAGTCGTTTTCAGGTAAATATAACGAAATTGATGTTTGCGATAACGGCGTTGGGATTTCGGAAGAAAACATTAAACACATATTTGAACCATTCTTTACCACTAAGCCCACAGGTAAAGGCAGCGGCATGGGTTTACCCATGGTACACGGCATCGTTCACAGTTGCGGTGGCCATATTTTGGTAGAATCCGAAAAAAATACTGGAAGTACATTTCGATTGCTATTCAACGTCGCTCAATCCGAAATCGAGCCCGACATACTCGACAAAGCCACCCCCTCCAAAATGAACGCCAGAAAGAATCGTATTTTGGTGGTCGATGACGAGACATCCGTAATGGTATTCGTACAGGAATTACTCAAATTCGCTGGTTACAATGTGGAAGCGTTTAGCAATCCCCTAACTGCACTTGATCGGTTTACTTCCAGCCCGCATAGTTTTGATCTCCTCATAACCGACCAAACCATGCCCGGCATTACCGGCGTGGACCTGGTTCAACACATTTTGTCTCTGAGGCCCGAGTTGCCGGTTGTATTATGTACGGGTTTCAGTGAACGCGTCACCGAGGAAACTGCGCACCAATTCGGAATTACAAAGTTTCTAAAAAAACCGGTTCCTTCCACCCTACTCTTGAAAACCATAGCCGAACTTCTTAATAAATCTAACGATGTCTCCACACAACAGAAACTAGTTCTGTCCGACCAATAAGGTATGCAGAGCCAGATACCGTCACTATCCGCGGCGGCGAAGTGCTGAACATTCACATACAAGTGTGTTCGCATAGAGTGGGCGCTGTTAGCAGACGACTCGATCGGCTTGAACCCAAATCCACACCAATTTTTCACCGGCGGCAGTAATCAGAATCTTCTTTCCCGACTGTTCATACAAAGGATGTCCAATACGTGTTCGCATCTGCTTTAGCTGTGTCGACACGCTTGACTGAGTCATGAACAGTTCCTCGGCAGCCCTGGTCACACTATTGTGTCTTGCAACGGCTTCAAAGATTTGCAGTTGTCGAAAAGTTGGCTTGTACATGCGAGTCCTTTGCGCTAGACCTTTGTGCCGCAGTTACAAGCTAGAACGAAATTATGAATGTAGCTTTACCGTTGTGTTAAAGTTTTGTGAAATAGCCTCGACTGATATTGCTCTCACCAAAGAGATCTGGCGCATATCGGTATCGAATACAAATCATGAATATACATACAGGTAATATAAACCACCAGGAAACTGCGCTAAAAAAACCGGCACTCCTGGGAGCGGACGATTTTTCGTCAGAACTATTCCTGGCCTCTTCGTTGGAAGACGCATTGGGATCTCCAGCATCTACATCACTCGCAGGATTCGTGTCAGTAACGCTGCTCAAACAACTGGTATCGCTAATTGCAGAATTGATATCGCCGGTTACCGTCGAAAGGTATACATCCGTTGTTGGCAGATTCGACGCTGTGTTTTCATTGACCACCAGGGTACGATTAGCAATTATGATGTCCCCGCCCGCATTAACAGCGAGTCGTGCCGGTGTAAGTACCGGCCTTGCTTCGTCGCTGACGCCGCAGTCCCCAGCACGATTAACCCCAAGGCCCGGCAGTGGTAGACGATCACTCCATCCATCCGCAGAACTATATATTCGCGCAAAATATTCCTTGCAATCCTCGGCACAACCTAGAACAACAAAACGTTCATTTGCTGACCCACGAAACTCTACCTCCGAATAGAGAAAAGCATTGAGGGCGTTAACGTATTGTATATCTTCGACATCAGTCTGAAAGAGCTGTGGAGTCTTCCAACCATTTCGTTCGTCATACTCAACAGTATAAACATTGGTGTTGCCCGCGTCGTTAACAGTTGCTGAAAACAAGACTATGCGACTCGCATCATTGCTACTGTCCACAAAAAACGGCCGGTAACCGGCCATAAGATAATACGTTGTAAAAAACGTAAACGTCGCGCCTGCCTCATCTGTTGACCACATTCCTGTATCCGATTCATATTTGTACGGTACAAGTCTCATCTCAAGCGAAGCGGGAAAGTCGGTATACGTCGGGATAAAACAAAAAATATCGCCTCCAACTCCTACATAAATCATCTCAAACGGGCATTGATCTGGCAGTTCGATTGCAGATTCCCATTGAGCAGAATCGATATTAAAAAAAGTTAACGTCGTTTCATCAAAGCGAAACAGTTTATTATTACCGAGACCAATATTTTCAGCGGCGATATCCTTAAATACGCTTTGCCAAGTATTGTCGCTTTGATATCGAAATACAGAAAAGTTTTTATTGCTCGATCTGACGGCAAGATAAAAAGTCTCTCCCGCAACAAACACAGCAATACCACCAATACTGCTAATCCCATCAAATCCGCCTGTTACCGGTATTTTTACGGGAACTCGCCAACCATCATTAGCTATATAGGCGACTGCCCAAGCCTCGCCTATCGCCTCGTCTGTTTCAGCCACATAATAAAGCACCGCATTACCGCTATCTGACTGGCGTATGCGTGTGTAAGGAGACGTAATATTCTCCACGATTAAAACTGGATCGCCAAGGCTATTAGTTGCGTCGATTGCCTGAGAAAAAAGCCCATACTGCGCCTTCGAGGACTCGTTTATTGATACACGAGGCCAGATGACCTGTCCGTTGCCTGTCGGGTCAATAATGACATGATGGGATGCGAGTGGTGCAAGTGCGCCGAGAACAAAGCCAAGATTGGTTTCTATCGCCGTATTTTTGACGGGACCTAGTCCCGCGTGTACAGTGGGTAGTGTGACCACTAATATGAGGCTTATAACAGCTATCAATATTCTCATGACGGGAATCCTTTCCGAAAAACATAAAGTAGTGACTGCCTGAACCACGATCATTCTACCTAACACTCGGATTCACGAACAGATCCCCTTGACAGGAATCTCTACAGCAACGCTTTATTATTGACTGAACGAGAATTCTTTAGAGGCAACGGACTCTTGTTATTGGGTGCAACAGGATATTGCAATTGAGCGAAATTCCGTCACTAAGCAGCTAAACCAAGGGAATTGTAATCGGCCAGTCTGGCGGTGAATAAGGTAGCGTTTTTATGGATGTCCCTACTAAATTTCAACATAGACGAGACCTTTCTAACAAAATTGACTGGCAGGTATTTGTCGACAAATTCGTATATTTTTCTCTACGGTACAAATACCGAATTAAATTCTCAAAAGCCAGGAAATCCGTAGAAAATATATAGGGCCGGATACTACTTTTTGTTAATATACACCGATACCAGGCCGGTATATAAGCGAATCGTTGTAACTGATCCTACTAATTCACACTGGGAATTGTATATGTTGCCAAGCACTTTAGAACGAGGATGGCCTGAATTATTCGCTCCTATTCTGTTCGTCATTACAACGTTTTTTATGAGCGGATGCGGGGTTTCAACCGTCGGGCAATCAACAGTAAATATTGGCAACGGTCAAATTGTTATCGAATTTCCCGAGTCCCTGGACAGACAGCTGTCCGAATCCACCGACGTAGTGGCAAAGATTTCAGTGGATGACGGCAAACAGCCGGAATTGTCGATAGATCGCAAAACGAAAAGCAATGCCTATTTGCGCGTATGTTCTAATGATGGCGCATTGGGGTTCCAAAAGCTTTCGGCTGACCGTCCCTTGTTGAGCGTAGACAGTGCCGCTATTTTAGACGGCGCCATCGGTGCAAAAGAAATGGTTGTCGTGTCGCGTATACTGTGAATAAGGTTTTGCCTTAGGCTATAAAGAGTCAGATACTCGCTTGATCGAAACCATCGCTCAAGCGTATCTTTTCTCGAAAAATGAAATGCCGGATTTTTGGGGAAAGTGTGATGCGCTCAGGTTTGACTATCGCGCTATACGTTCTACTTATCGTACTATCCGCTTGCGGCGAGCCAGGGCAAGGGGCTCGAAGCAATCGATTCTTATTGAATTACAGTTCTCCCGCGGATGGCGCTACGAATGTACGCCTGGATGAGCAGATCGTAATCGGTTTTAACCAGGCGATAGATGAAAACACCGTAAACAAAAATTCGTTTCGCGTGCAGGATAGCAAGGCCAAGAAAGATATCGCAGGCGTATTCACTTATCTGAGCGAGAATAGCAAGATCCTGTTTACCTCCGCCGCAGGCTATTTGCCTAACACATTATATACTGTCACCGTTGATCACACCGTCACCAATGAAAAGGGCGTGCACCTAAAAGACGTCGTAAAGATTTCCTTTACCACCGGCGAAAGTGATAAAACGCGGCAATACTTTCCCGATGTTAACGACATTGAGATTGGTCTCAACGCCAAGATAAAAGTCAATTTTGAACGCGCTGTTTTACAGTCCACACTCACATCACAGTCTTTTTATCTTGAAAAATTGCCTGAAAAGACCATCGTCGCCACCGGCATCGAGTATAACAACACCGAACAGGTCGCCACGCTGGTTCCATCAAGCCCGCTAATCGCCAATACGACGTACGCCTATGTCATCTCTAATACTGTTACCGACATCGCGGGAACGCCATTTTCGCAAACACCTATTTCAATACCGTTTAAAACCCGCGCGGCGAGCACCATAACAACATTGATCGGGACAAGCGAAGAAGAGGCATTGTTTGGCACTGCACTCTTTAATGACGTGCTGTTCGCGGTCGGGTACACCGAGGGAATACTGTCAAATAGTCCATCGGGAAGCGGAGATGCTTATATAGTCGCGGTGAATGCAAACACCGGCGAAATTCTTGCGCGCCATCAATTCGGAACCGCTTTACATGACATGGCAACTGATATCGTTATAGGCGGAAGTGGCGAGATCTATGTTCTAGGTGAAAGCGAGGGCTCGGTACAAACCGGCGCCGAAACCGTAAACACCATTTTTCTCGCGCAATACACGTTCATCAACAACACCTTTGCGCAGTCCTGGATGACAGAACTTTCCGCCAATATCATAGGCTCACAAGCGTTAGCGATCGACGTATCAGGCAATGTGTATATCGCCGGATACAGTGACGCATCATTTGGATTAAGTACCATTTATGGAAACGCCGACGTATTGGTATGGAAATACAATAAAACCGGCGCATTGCTCTGGGACTATAATGTCGGTAGTTTTCACGACGATGAAGTAGAAGACATCGCAGTCAGTAACAATTATGTTTATGTTTCCGGCCGTACCTATGGGGTGTTAGGTTCGTCGGAGGAGACGCTCGATCCAATTGATATATCGTTTATCAGCCAATTCACCAAGCAAGGCGTCCTGGTAAAGAACTATACGATTGATGAGCTGACTTCCGGTTTCAAATATATCGTCAAGGGCATCACCAATATCGGTGATGATTTGTACTTTACCGGTAATGTTGTACAACAGGTCGACCCCAACGTCACGCCAGGGACACAGCCATCCATCAATGACATAAAATCCAATATGTTTATCGCCAGGATAGACGCATTGACCAGTACCGTGGTCTTACTCAAAACAGAAGACAGTTATTCATCCCTAGGACATTTATACGGAAAAGTCATTCGGCCCGCCGCAGACAAATCTGCCTTGTTTGTAGGCTCCGAATGGGTACTGGACCAGGCAACTGACGACGTGAACATGAAATCAGTCGTTGGAAAATACAGCTTGAGTGGCGAAACTCTTTGGAACCCAGGCAATGGCGAAATCAGCGCCAGCGATCATGCAGAAGTCTATGACGTCACTGTTAGTCCATCGAATGAGGTCTTCGTCTCCGGACTCATACACGGCGATATGGACGGACTGATTTCAAACGGTATGGGTGATGGATTCGTCGTTAAGTTTGACAGCCAGGGCGTTAAACAATAGATTGTATCTATGCCCTTCTCCATAGCGGTTCTCCAACCAACTCATCTCCCTCACATAATGTTTAGCCGAAGTTTATTCACTCGTAGACACACTCAGAGTGTATAAATGATGTCATCAATACTGTCGGCAGACGCGACGACATCGCGCATCCGCAATTGGGCACTGGCTGGTGCGTGATACCGTTTCTGTTCCAATGCCAGCTACACTTCCTCTGATGGCACTTGGAATTCTCGGCCTTATGTTTCGCCGTCGGTGAGTTTTGCGAGATTGCGGGGACAGATTCCGCTTTTCAATCATTAACGAAAAGTTGTATCCGCCCCCACTTTTGACTATGCACTCACAGAAGTGAGTCCTTCGCAATCACCAGGCACATCATAATATAGTCTTTCCGGTATGCCTGCTTCTCTGCGGATGGCATTTTCGGAGATGCGCGTGTTTCTGTAGATTCCAAGTCCCACCGTACGCGCTTCCTCATGCTTTTCATAGGTATCCCCTGCCGAGTCAAAGCCATTTTTTAATTTGTAGCGATTAGTATCACCGCTCATGAAGTGCATGCAATGAATAAGTTCGTGTCCCAGGGCAACGTAAACAGGCGTACGGAGGCCGCCGAGAATGTCAGTATAATTGGCACGAGGTTCGAAGGCAGCGACGGCGCTGGTACCCACACGGGCGACAGAAAATTGATGCCCACCGACACCTGTCACCATGCGCCGTTTCGTTTTAAAAGGACCATAGCCTTCCAGCGTATCGATACCGCCGGCAACATTGTTGTGGTTTACCGCACGAAAGGCAAAGGTATTACCCGCTCTTTCTGATGCAATACTTCCGGGGCCTCGTCGAATGACACACCGAAGTCGATCGGGTGCTAACGTCGCACCACTAATCCCAACCCCTTGTGCCCGTTTGCTGATAATTTTTAACAAGTCGCTCCCTACACTGAGCAACTCTAAGGACTGTAACGCTCGTCTTGCATGCCCTTCAAAACCTTCATTGTCCTGCTCGATGAATATCCCCGGTAACCTTTGTTGATCGTATGGTACCTGTGCCATTTCGCCCTCCTAGTGAAAATAACTAATAAATTGTTTGAGTATGTGATATGGGCTCATAGTAAGCAACAACTGGCGACAAGAATATGAATTAGCTCACACCGAGATCAAGACAGCATTTCATAGCCTTCTTCTCAAACGAGGATACCCAGTCCTGCGGCCATCAGGGGCAAGATTTCTTTTTCCTGCGCGGATTTTCCCACATCCTATTCCAATTGGCGGAGCCGTAGCACGCGCACGAATGAATTTTCTTACTTACCACAGTAGGGCCACTTCGCCAAAAGCGGTACACCGACACGAATTAATTCATAGGCTCGCAGGCAATATCAAAATCGACATGGTAGTGCTCGTCATGCCTGACCCAGGACTTCTTTTCTTGAATGCGTATGTGTCTGAAAATGAAGTTGCCGTGTGAGCTTGCATAAAGCTGCGCCTGCAAATCCGGCTTGAACAAAACACGATGAAGGTAACTCGACCGTATTTTCAAAGCGCTCTTATGCACTGGTAGCATAACACCGGTTCTCGGCGCACCTTGTCGTGGACAACAGTGGGACTGTGCCGCCGACTAAGGAATGACTTTCCATAAATACCACCGAACCCCACTGAAAACCTTCACCAGACATTCATATCAGAAGGAGGTTGTCACTAAATAGGTTAATTGTAACTGAATTTAAAATAATTAGACCCCATCAGGTGAGTAGAAAAACATTGAATGTAATGCGACTTGAAGTATATATTTAGTCGACAAGTAAATTAGAAAAGCTAAATATTCGCCATGGAAAGCAAACGTCGTTCTCACATTCTATTTTCGCTGCTAATTACATTCGTCATCTACCTCACTTCTTGCAGTCACTCCGCAGATACTAATTCCCTGGCCGATAGTGGAATTACAGAAATCGAACTCAATAGTAATACCGTGGCCGTAAAAACCGGGAACGTTTGGCAAATAAAAGATAAGAACGGCATACCAGTTATAGAAATGACATTCGAAGAGGTATACGAAGGGCCGTCAAGGATACTCGTACGGAAAGGGCCTATCGAATGGGAATTGGATCTCGAAAACAAGCGTCTTAAACTACCCTATATTGTTCGCGAAAACCCCCTCAATCGAACACAAGTCATACCGATAGAAGATAGTCGCTATCTTATTCAAGATACGAGCGGAGTTGAGTTCGTGGATACGGATGGCGGCTTGCATCAAATTCTGTTCGACAACGGAACACGCTACCGGCAATTTACACCGTATTCGGCAGAGGAAGTAAGGGCCGATGAGAACACTTCTCGGTTTGAGTTGACGATTGACAAACAACGCCGGTTAATATTGCTTCTCATAGCAAACAATGAAAGATGCTGCGTTCATCGAGTTCACGATTTCGAGAGTAATTTACTATTCGAGGTTGATGCAATCTTTCTTCTTCCCGTAGGAGATAATTTATTCGTCACAAGGACTGTGGATGATAATAAATTTCGTATTTTAGACCGGCAAGGAAAATCAGTGTATGAATTCGAAGAAATATACTTGCAACCAGAGACAACACTTAGATCGAATATTGTCTTTAAGCTCTACACTGGTGAATACGGGGTATTTTCGCTGGACAGCTATGAGTGGACAGCCAAGTTTTATTCAGACAATGTCACAAGCATCGGCCAAAATGTCGTGGCTACTATAAACGGCAGAGTCTCTATCTACAAGCCAGACTCAAAGGCTTTTGTTGAAACATCATTTGAAGATTTTTCTATCGAGAATTCGAACGAAACACACATCACGGCGAGTTTAGATGGAAAATGGGGCATATTGGATCTGGACGGAAACGTCATACACGAAGCACTCTACTCGGAATTACAAACCACACCCGATGGCAGCATCCTGGCAAAAGATGGAAATAATTGGGCCATCCTAAACATTCAAGGAGATGTTGTCAGCCTCAAGGGCGACGGAATTTTTGAAAGCCCCGATCCAACATCTGAAAATGGAATTGTCTCTTTTGGGACGCCTCGGCAGTCACACTTTCTAGATTTTGACGGCAAGGTCATTTTCAAGGACTCACCAGCATCCAAATTCCAATGGGAAGTTGACCCTGGCGAACAGCAGGAAGACATAGCGTTATTGCAACAGTTAAGTCCAAAATTCGATGGACTTGGCCAACCATCAGAAGGTTTAATTGCCTTTTTTAAATGGATTGAAACACCGGAGGGCCTGAGCTACGGATTCGGATACATTAATTATCTCGGCGAGATTGTTATTGATGCGCAGTATAAATTTGCTTTCCCCTTCCATAACGGAGTCGCCATCGTAAGCAAAGACAATGAGTACTATCTTATCGACAAACAAGGAAATAGAGTCACTCCTGAGAATGCCTATCGGCTTATTACAAATTCTGATGGAGACGATTACTACATTACGCAAAAAAATAATCTATACGGAATTCTCGAGGTTACAAACGATTCAGAAATAAGAGAAGTAGTCTCTCCGAAAACTTGGCTCGTATCAGAACTTGGTGACGAAAGATTCCTGGTCCTGCGTAACGATGAGCCCAAAGAGTTGGTTATTGATGTGGAGGAAAATACGTATTTCACAGACTTCGAATCAATATCTAAGTTCAATGAAGGCGCGGCAACATTTAGACGAGACAATTTGTGGGGACTTGTCGATACCCAGGGGAATATCATTACGCCTCCAGTATACGATGCGATACAATTTGAGAGTCTACATGGCCTAAGAGTAATTGAAGACGAACGCCGCAAAGGCGTGATCGATAGCGAAGGCGTACTAGTAATTTCACCGGTTTGGGGCGATGTCGAAATATTGAGAAAAGATAGATTCCTGGCAGCTAGCTATGTAGAAGAGCTGAATTCGATTTATGGACATGACATTTATCTTACTCAACTTTTGGATTTAGATGAGAATAATTTGATTGAAGGTGAATATTTTTCTCTTGATTTGTTTAACAATTTTTTAAAGGCCGACTACTGTGAGATTAAGGCCTTTCATAAAGAGAAGCAGATAACAGAACACAATTTGTGCTGGATAGATTCATCTGAAAGCAGCAACATAGTCATTACAACCACGCAGTACGGCAGAGGAAAATTCGAATTATTTGGGAAGTACTATCTGGACAGAAAAACTGACTTTGATATATACGACCTACAAGGAAATCATTTATTTCGAACTACCCTGGATCGCAAAGTCGAAACGATGATCGGTAACGCGTTATATACCTGGAAAATTGATTCGGTCAGCCTCGAACACAATTACCTTTTGGTGACTCGCTTTTTGAGCGATCAGCCGACGGACAGTACTGTTGGCCAGAATCTCAGGCCTGTTCACGAATCGGATTGGAACGAACGCGACAAAAATCTAAAAGGTATTTTAGACATATACGGACATGTCCTCATTCCTCTAGAGTATGAGGCGATTGCATATATCCCAGATAAAAACTCATTTGCCGCAGCAAATACAGCTGGAGAGCTGGTCATTTTTGACAGTGTCGGCCATGAAAAAATGCGATATCCCAAGGGAAAGGAACGATTACAGGCCATGGTCCCTGGATCGTATCCCTGTACGGAACAACAATTACCCTGGACAGAGTGCCTGGACAAGGCACTGGGACTTGATCCTTCTGAATTGAGAGTGCCTATAAACTAGTTTTGGTTGGGACATTTGGCTGTATCTAGCCTCACTTAGTTCTTGCTCATTCCCCAAACAAATCCAATTCTTATAAATCAAAAGCTATACTTTATTATTGTAAACAATCCCTAGAGACGCATCTAACACCGGGGAAAAACTGGCCAAAGGCTTTGTCCATTGTAGTCCTTACAGGCCCGAGGCAGTCAGGGAGTGATACGACAATCACAAATTGTGGCAAAGTGGGTTTAGACACCAATGTCTCCAACATTAGAGAACATGTGCGTCCACCCCCACATTATGCATTAGCGCGGCCGTGTGGCGTACCATCCACTTTGCGAACCCACGGCGATATCACCAAACTCGCCGGCTATTCTATACTTCGGATCACGAGTGTCGAAGGGAAACAGAAAACCCGAATACTCTTGCGTGAGAGTTGGCAGAACACGCTTAAAAGTTAGGAGGCCGGTACCAATAGTTGGATCCCAACGACCGTCCACGAAGTCGCCACTATTTATACTGCCCTCAACAATACCATCTTCCACCTTGAGTATTGTTAGCTTATAGATTCGTCCTGCGGCCATCATATGCCAATCCCCCAAAGGAAGCGCGCTGGAAGACGCGTATGGGCCAGGCCATATAGCTGAAGACGGAAAGCTACCCGGTAGCGATATATCTGCCGCGCGCGCATTGTTGAATGTAGTAACCGCAAGCAATGCGAGCATCACCAAAGTCACTTTGCGAAGAACGCTTACATAGGAAATTTTGTTATCAACGTAAACCATACTTACTCTCCCGAAGTTATGTTGTAGAACAGATCTTCAGTATTGCCGAGGCATTTGGAAAAGGCTGTGCGAAAACTAACAAAATGCCAGAAATCGTATCGTCGATAGAATGGGAACCGGATACTACTCCATTGTCAACAATACGGACTCGATTTCTTCCGCAGAGATACGTATCTCGTTGCTGCGAAATTTTGTATAACTATTTAGCATCGCGTCTCTGTTTGGCTTGTCACTATGAACCGAATACACATATCAACAGGGGATCATGTCTGCAAACAATATGTGTCAGGGCTGTCATCACAACCCCGGCATGATTGGTCAAAAAATTAAAGGCATGCCAACGTCGATACCGCAAAGTCATTACACAGATTTACGCAACACATCGGAAGTGCAAATAAAAACACCGGTCGGCGCGCGATATGTTTGTACACAGTGTCATGTACCTCAGGCGAATGTTCAGCCGTTGGTGGGGAATACGTTTCAGGAGTGATTCGCTTCAAAAGGGGTAAATAAAAGTGGCGCCTCGGCGTTGAATTTGGCCCCCACTTAATTCTTGCCGAATCACTATACGAAACCTACACTTACAAATCGAAAGTTATGGTTTGCAATTGTAAATGATCCCCAGAGACGCTTTTAACTCGCTGATAAGACTAGCTAAAGGCTTTCCCATTGTCTTCCTGACGGGACCAAGACAATCTGGAAAAACCACCTTGGCCAGGGAGCTGTTCAGCGAGAACGACGTCAACAGAACCATCTTCCAGTGTGAGTTTTTCGGTGCTTAGAGAGGGAGAGGTATCGGCATATGCTGCACATAGACAAATTGAAGTCTTTACCAGCCAAGAGGATTTCGAGACTGCCTATGATCTTTCTGGCTCTGAAATATCTCCGCCGCCTATACCCGTTGTAGACTTTTCGAATTCGCTTGTCATAGGCCTGTTCTTACATGAGCTCCCATCAATGGGTGAGCAGTCGATTGGTGTAAAATCGATAACCAAAAATAGTTTGGCAACCACAGTTAATATCGAACTAGTTAAACTAAAAGAAGGATGCCCCAGCGATTCCGCTATTTCGCAACCGTATCAGTTTATCAGCATGCAGAAGACGGATGTCCCAATGGTATTCAAAGAGACTTTGGTTGAGAAGGCTTGTGAATAGAAATATACGCATTCATGTTTACGATCGTAACTATATAAGCCCCACGCTTACCGAAGCTTAGTTTTAGAAATCTTTACGACACCCACATTCGACACGGTCTTTACGACGTCTACTAGCCGACAACCTTCTTCCAACTCAAAGATTGAACGAGAATTTACCAACTAAATACATGTTGATAGGCAAACCAAATAGGTGGTAAATAGGTTGGAGATCTTCACACGGAACGTGTAGCGTTTTCGATCCGGCTATTCAGTTACGTAGCAAATTACAAGGAGGTAATATGTTACACAATCGATTTTCCCCTGTTCTATTTATCGTATTTCTCGTTGCTTGTGCCGATAATGATAGCACTACTTCAAAACTCCATGGAACCTGGGTTACAGACTTTAGTGCTTTAGGACATGAAGGTCACTCTCACAGCACTTTCAATTCTGATGGAACCTATAAATTGGATATGGAGTTCGTTGTGGCGGGTAGCGACTGCTTTCTCGACGTGACGACAACGGGTACGTACGTAGCGAGCGCCACAACACTAACGATCACTCACGTGTCTGGCACCAAGGCCGTCACCCACTGCACAGAAACAACTTATAACCATGAGGAACGCGCAATGACGGATGAGGAAATCACCGGTTACAACGCTACCGGCGAGTTGACTTGGAGCGTCATTGATAACGTTCTAACGCTTACAGACGGAAGTAACGTAAATCGAACTTACAGTCTGCTGGTCGGCGACCCGGCGGAAGAACTTTATGACAAGTGGGTTACCGATTTAACACCTTTAGGCCACGATGGTTATTCTCACAGCACCTTTAATTCCGATGGAACTTATGAACTGGATATGGAGTTTATCGTAGCGGGCAGCGACTGTTTTCTTGATGTAATTACAAGCGGTACTTTTGTAGCAAGCCCGACAACAATCACCATCACCCATGAATCAGGCACTCGAGCAGTTAGTCAGTGCTCAGACACCACAAATAATCATGCTGAACGTGCGTTAACGGATGTAGAACTTGATAGTTATAACGCTACTGGAAAAATGCGGTGGAGTGTAGAAAATGGTGTGCTTACCCTGTCAGACGGAGTAAATCTTAACCGAACATATACGCGCCATGTGAGTAATTAGGGTAGCGTAAAGAATTTGCGACATAGAAACCGCTTTCGCTTGAGGGCAATTCACGTGCGTGTTTTATAATTAATAAATCAGAAATACCGGAATCAAATATACTAATCGCAATCATACTTGTCATAAAGAGAAAGCGTTACTGTCAGTTTATTATTCTTCGGCGTGTTATTCACTTTCAATGCGGATAATGATTTTTCCCTTTGCTCTGCCTTTGGCGCTAATTTCAAAAGCTTTTTTTATATTTTCTAATGTAAAGACAGAATCGATTACCGCTTTTATTGACTTCTCATCAATAAGCCCGGCAATTTTTGCTAATTGGCCGCCGTCTGCATACATTAAATGATGTTTATAGACGGCACCATATTTGGCGGCAAGTTTTTGATTTTTCCATAGGTTGATTTTACTGACCAACCTAACAATAAAGTTAGAGGTGTATTCTGAAACCGTTTGTGGATCCGGTATACCCAGTATACTGACTAAAACACCACCCGGTTTTAGAACCCGGTAGGACGACTTATGCACCTGGCTGCCAAGCGTATCCAATACAATATCATAATCGCTTAGTACATCTTCAATCGCCTGGTTATGGTAATCAATTATTTCATCCGCACCCAAACGTTGTAGCAGTTCAAAGCTGGATTTACTGCCTGTTGTGGCAACATATGCGCCCATTGCTTTGGCAAACTGGATAGCAAAGGTACCCACACCACCGGAACCGGCATGAATCAGAACTTTGCTCCCGGCAACCATGCCTGCTTTTTCGACTAATGACTGGTAAACGGTAAGCCCAACCAGAGGAATAGAGGCGGCTTCTTCAAAATTCATAGATACAGGCATCTTGGCAACAAATTTTTCCGGCAGGGAAAAATAGTCTGCGAATGCGCCCGTCTCTGTTTTTTCGCTGCGAAAAAAAACCTTATCACCCGGTTTAAAATGACTTACATTAGATCCGATACTTTCGACAACTCCGGCCCCATCACTACCTAAACGGGCGGGAAATTTAAACTTGGCCAGGGCTTTTAAATCACCATGAACTGTTTTCCAGTCAATCGGGTTAACACTGGCAGCCTTAACTTCTATAAGGACTTCATTCGCGACAGGTGTGGGCTTCTTAATATCATCAATAAAAACGTTTTCAAAAGTCCCGTACTTTTTAAATAAGGCTGCTTTCATAATCGTATATCCTTAATTCTTGCAAAAAATCCATTAGTGGGGAAG